>CAZUGT010000170.1:0-9006 GCA_964620095.1 uncultured Rhodospirillaceae bacterium
CTTTCCCTGAATTTCATGGATGATCAGGTCACGGTTCTGCTCGGCCCGTCCGGCGCCGGCAAATCGACCTTGCTGCGCACCCTGAACCTTTTGGTTCCGCCCACGGCCGGACGGGTGATGGATGCCGAAAACCGCACCCTCGAAACCGACCGGGACATTCGCGAACACCGCACAAGGACGGCGATGATCTTCCAGCAGCATCAGCTGATCGGGCGGCAGACCGCGCTGCAGAACGTGTTGGCCGGCCGATTGGGAAAGCATTCCTTCTGGCGGACGTTGTGGCCGTTTTCCGAACGCGAACGGCGCCTCGCGCTCGCCTGTCTCGACCGCGTGTCTCTTTTCGACCGGGCGTTTAGCCGCTGTGACAGTATGTCCGGCGGACAGCAGCAGCGGGTGGGGATCGCCCGCGCGCTCGCGCAGCACCCAAAGATGATACTGGCCGATGAGCCGGTGGCCTCATTGGACCCGTCCTCATCACATCGGGTCTTGACCCAACTCCGTGCAATCTGCAAGGAAGACCGAATACCAGTTGTTGTGAGTTTGCATCAGCTGGAATATGCCCGTGAATTCGCCGATAGAATCATCGGATTGTCGAACGGGCATGTCGTGTTCGACGACGTTCCAGATGCCCTTACCGAGGGCGCGCTATCCGCGATTTATGGAGAACCATAGCCGATAATCGAGAACCGAATTCGAACCTTCACCCGCCGGAAACCAACAATTTCCTTATTCGTCAACCATTCCCTAGGGGGAAGTAAAATAATGCTTAGACGTACCTTTTTCCGCGTGTTTGCCGCGGCTCTTCTGACCATCGGTGTATCAGCGACAGCAGGCGCCGAAGACTACAATCCCAAGAAGCTGAAAGTGGCGCTTTTGCCGGACGAAAACGCTGCGACCATCATCCAGCAAAACAAGGGTCTCAAGGACTACCTCACCAAGAAACTGGGAAAAGAAATCGAATTGGTCGTGACCACCGACTATTCGTCGATGATCGAAGCCATGCGGTTCGGCCGCATCGATCTCGCCTATTTCGGTCCCGCGTCCTACACCATCGCCAAGGAAAAGATGCAGGGCGGCAAGCTCGACATCCAACCCTTTGCGGCGCGCCTCAAGGGCGGATCGACCACCTATCAGTCGGTGGTCATCGCCAACGCCCAAACGGACATCAAGACGATGGCCGACATCAAAGGCTCCGGAGTCGATGTGGCGTTCGGCGACCCGGCGTCGACCTCCAGCCACTTCGCGCCGAAGTTCACCCTGATGTCGGCCGGCGTAATCGTGGGCAAGGATTACAAGGAAAATTTCCTGGGCGCCCATGACGCCGTCGCGATCAACGTGCAGCGCGGCAACGCCAAGGTCGGCGGGCTGAGCCGGCCGATTTTCGAGAGCCTTGTCGAGCGCGGCATCATCGATCTGAAAAAGGTACGCGTGGTCGCCTACTCGAAGCCCATTCCGCAATATCCGTGGGTCATGCGCACCGATCTGAAGCCCGACGTGCAAAAGAAGGTCCGCTTGGCCTTCTACGGCCTCAAGAAAGGTACGCCCGAGGGCGACGCCGTTCTGAAGCCGTTCAAGTCCGACGGCTTCGCGGAAATCAAGGATAAGGATTACGATATCATCCGCGATATCCGGTCCAACGTTAAGCCGAGCTCCTAAGCCCGGCGGAATATGTGAAGCCCGGCGGGCCACCCGCCGGGTTTTCTCCCCAAAGGACCGCGGCCATGATCGACCCGCTGGCGATCTCTCAAACCCCGGATAGGGTCAACCAGCTCCTATCCGAAGAGCGCCGCCGCCGCCGCGTCATGACCGCCAGGATCGCGGCCGTCCTGGTTCTGGTATTCATCAGCCTCTGGGTCACGGAGATGCTGAACGGCGCCCGCCTTGCGGAAGGGCTGCCGGCCATCGGCACCATTATGAGCGAGATGTGGCCCCTCGACTTCTCGAGGTGGAAACAGTGGATCGGTCCATTGATCGACACCATTGCCATGTCCATCGCGGGCACCGCTCTGGCTGTCGCCATGTCCGTGCCCATGGCAATTCTGGCGGCCAGGAATACCTCGCCCCACCCGGCGGTCTATCAAGCAGCGCGGCTTGTCCTGAATACGCTCCGCGCCATTCCCGAACTCATCATGGGGATCGTGTTCGTCGCCGCCGTCGGCTTCGGCATGCTGCCCGGCGTTCTGGCCCTTGGTCTCCATTCGGTCGGCATGGTCGGCAAATTCTTCGCCGAAGCCATCGAGCACGCCCATCCGGAACCGATCGAGGCCGCTCAGGCGACCGGCGCGACCCGCATGCAGGTGATTACGCATGGGGTTTTCCCTCAGGTCTTTCCCTACTACGCGGACGTCACCATGTACCGCTGGGAGTACAATTTCCGTCAGTCCACGGTGATGGGCATGGTCGGGGCGGGCGGCATCGGCACGGAACTGATCGGCTCCCTCCGGATTCTGGACTACCCGCAGGTTGGCGCGATCCTGCTGGTGATCCTCGGCGCGGTTACCGTCGTCGATACGCTCAGCAACTACCTGCGCCGAACATTCCAATAATCCCCAGTCGGAGCATTCCAGGCGTTTGTTGGGGCGTCGAACAATGCATCACGATCGCATACGTGGCTTGGCCGGCTTGTTCCACCGCCTGCCGAGATGGCATTATTCTACACAGCGAAATTGGATTAAGCGGCCTGCCGAGAGCCGCTGGACGGGAGGCGTCCCATGAAGTTTTCATTCGTGCTGTATGCGTTGCTCTGGGTGCTGCGGTTTACCGCATGGCGCTATCCGGCTTTCCGCGAGCGCCTCAAGGAACGAAACCTGACGGCGCAGTTCCTCAGCCAGGCCGACGGGCGCGGCCGGTGGTTCCGCTTCCAGGATGGCCGTATCCACTCGGGCGCCGGCGTGAAGGACAACGCCGAGGTTCAGCTGATTTTCAAGAATGCCGATATCGGCGGCCGGTTGCTTATGCCGCCCATCGACCATCTGGAGCAGATCGAAGCAATCAAGAACTTTCAGCTGATGATGGAGGGCGAGGACGAAGACACCTACTGGTTCTCGACCACCGTGATGATGACCCAGCACATCGGCTGGAAATACGGCACCCAGGCGGCGAACGGCGAAACCCGCTACACCAGCCACACCAACGGCGGCCCCGTATTCGTCTATGTGAAGGACGGCAGGATCGTCCGGATCACCCCCATCGAGTTCGGCGACGATGATCCCGAGCCCTGGGAAATCGAGGCCCGCGGCCAGACCTTCCGCCCGCCCCGGCGCACCACCCTGGCGCCCCACGGCCAAACCTCGAAATCGCTGATCTATTCCAAGGAGCGCAACCTCTATCCGATGAAACGGGTGGATTTCGACCCCAACGGCGAGCGCAACATCCAGAACCGGGGTGTCTCCGGCTACGAGCGGATTTCCTGGGAAGAGGCTCTGGACATCGTCGAGGCCGAGATCAAGCGGGTGAACCGTCAATACGGCCCGGGCGCCATCATGGTCAGCCGCACCTCGCACCATACCTGGGGCAATATCGGCTACTACATCAGCGCCATGAACCGGTTCGCCAACATCCTCGGGGCGACCACCACCCTCCTCAATCCGGATAGCTGGGAGGGTTGGTACTGGGGCGCGATGCATCACTACGGCCATTCCATGCGCAACGGCGCGCCCGAAATTTACGGCCTGGTCGAGGACTGTCTCCAGGAATGCGAGATGATCGTCTACTGGTCGTCGGACCCGGAAGTCACCAACGGCGTCTACGGCTCCTTCGAGGGCACGGTGCGCCGTCAGTGGGCCAAGGATTTGGGCATCAAGTCCGTCCACATCGATCCGTACCTCAACGAATCCGCCGCCTGGGTGGGGGGCAAGTGGTTCGCGCCCAGGCCCGGTACCAGCCCGGCGCTGGCCCATGCCATCACCTACGTCTGGATGACCGAGGACCTCTACGACAAGGAATACGTCGCCGAACGCACCACCGGCTTCGACAAATGGCGGGACTACATCCTCGGCAGGGAAGACGGCGAAGCGAAGACCCCGGAATGGGCCGAGGCCGAGACCGGCGTGCCGGCCAAGGACATCCGGGCGTTGGCCCGCGAATGGGGCTCCAAGAAGACCTATCTTGCCGCCGGCGGCATGGGGGTCACACTGGGCGGTGCGTGCAGAACCTCCACCGGCGCCCAATGGGCGCGGGCCATGGTCTGCCTGATGGCCATGCAGGGGCTCGGCAAGCCGGGCGTCAATTTCGGCAACCTGCAGTTCGGCTCACCCATCGACTACTCGTTCTATTTCCCGGGCTACGCCGAGGGCGGCTTCTCGGGCGATCTCACCAATTCCGGCAACGCGATCTCGCTTTACCAGCGGATGCCGCACCTGATCTCCATGAACCCGGTGCAGCAGACGATCCCGCGTTTGAAGCTCCCCGAGGCCATCATGGACGGCAAGACCGAGGGGTATCCCATCGACCCCCGGTTCATCGAGGGGCAGTTCTTCCCCGTGCACTATCCGTCCCCCGGCCATTCGCCGGTGCGGATGATGTACAAATACGGCGGTTCCTATATCTCGACCCAGCCGGACAGCAACCGCTACGCCCGGATGTACAACTCGGAGAGCCTGGAGTTCGTGGTTTCCCAGAGCATCTGGCACGAGGGCGAGGTGCGGTTCGCCGACCTGATCCTGCCGGCCTGCACCAACTTCGAGCGCTGGGACATCGGCGAATGGGCGAGCCCGCAAGGGTACGGCTATGACTGGATCGGCCAGCTCAATCACCGGGTGATCACCATGCAGCACCCGACCATCGAGCCGCTGGGCGAAAGCAAGTCCGATTTCTCCATCTTCCTCGAAGTGCTGAAACGCCTCGGCCACAGCGCCTACTATTCCGAAGGGATGACCGAGCGCGACTGGGTGAAGCGAATGTTCGACGCCTCCGACCTGCCCAGGCACATTTCGTGGAAGAAGTTCCTCAGGAAGGGCTATTTCGTCGTGCCGGCGGAACCCAAGGCCAACCGGGCGCGCACCGCCTTCCGCTGGTTCGCCGAGGGACGCAAGAAGGACGTGCCGGAGCCGCACCCGCTGCCCGGCTCCTACGGCGAGAACTTCCGCGAAGGGCTGCAGACCCAGTCGGGCAAGATCGAGTTCGAGGCCGAGAGCCTCAAGCGCTACGGCCAGGATCCGGAGCGTCCGCCGCTGAACAAGTATATCCCGTCCTGGGAGGGGCTCGGCACCGCCGGACTGCTGGAGAAGTATCCGTTGCAGTTGGTCTCGCCTCACGCCCGCTATTCCTTCCACACCAACGGCGACGGCAAGGATTCGGCGACCAATGACCTGATGGATCACCGGGTCGAGATCGACGGCTACTACTATTGGATCGCGCGCCTCAACCCGGAGGACGCCGCCGCCCGCGGCATCGGGGAAAACGACCTGATCAAACTCTACAACGACCGGGGCGCGGTGGTGTGCGCGGCGCAGATCACCAACCGGCTGATGCCGGGTGTCGTTCACTGCCGTCAGGCGGCGGCCCGCTACGATCCGATGGGCAAGCCCGGCTATTCGGTCGACCGGGGCGGCTGCATCAACAACCTCACGCCGGCCCGGTCACAGTCGTTGAAGACCCACTCGGCGGCCTACAACGCCTGTCTGATCGAAGTCGCGAAGTGGAACGGCGAGACGGACCTCGACAGCGTGACGCCGGCCGCGCAGCCCGCGCCCGCGCCGGAACTGGTGCCGGCGAAGTAGGGGGTGGGCGATGAGCAAATGGAACATGATCGTCGATGCCGCCAAGTGCGAGAATTGCGGCAACTGCTACCTCTCCACCGTCGACGAATACACCGGCAACGACCATCCGGGCGTCGCCGCGGAGATGCCGCTTCACGGCCACAAGTGGATCGAGATTTTGAAGCGGGAGCGGGGCCAGCCGCCTATGGTCGACGTCACCTACGTGCCGGTCATGTGCAATCACTGCGACGACGCGCCGTGCATGGAAGCGGCGGAGAACAACGCGATCACCAAGCGGGCCGACGGCATCGTCATCATCGATCCCGTCAAATCGAAGGGTCAAAGGCAGATCGTCGACGCCTGTCCTTATGGTGCGGTCTACTGGAACGAGGAAAAGGAAATCCCGCAGGCTTGGCCGTTCGACGCCCACCTTCTGGACCGGGGCTGGAATCATCCCCGCTGCGTTCAATCCTGCCCCACCGGCGCGCTCCGCGCGGTCAAGGTGGACGACGCGGAGATGGCCCGCATCCGGCGGGAGGAGGGGTTGGAGGACTTCCGGCCCGATCTCGATACCAAGCCGCGGGTTCATTACAAGAACCTCGGCAAATATCGAAACGAGTTTATCGGTGGAACGGTGGCCGCCGCCAAGGACGGGATCGAGGATTGCGTCGAGGGCGCCGAAGTGGTGCTGAAATATGCCGGCGACGAGCTCGCCCGCACGACCACCGACAATTACGGGGACTTCCTGTTCGACGGGCTCAGGGCCGACAGCGGCATCTACGCCATCGAAGTAAGCCATCCGGGCTTCCCCGCGGCGGACGCCCGCGCCGAGCTTGGCGAGAGCACCTACGTCGGCACCATTTCACTCGGCGGTTAGTTCGCGGCCCGTTCGACGAATTCCCGCGCCGTCATGCCCGGCGCCGCGCCGGCGGCGGCGGCCCGGTCGTTGACCATCGAAATCACGCCGTCCTCGTAGCACGACCGCGCATCGCTGATCCGCGCCGATGCGGCGCTCACCAGCACGGCCGGAATGCCCAGTTTGTCGAACGCCGGCAAGCGGCTTGTCGAGGAACCGTCGGGGCAAATGCCGGCGTCGTGATAGACCCCGGCTTTGATGGCGATCCCGCGGGCCGGCTCGCCGCCGCCGCCGACGAGGCCGCCATGGGAGCCGGTGACGATGATCCGCCCGGCGTCCGAGGCGTCCATCAAAACGCTGGAATCCAGGCCCCAGACCTTGATCCCGTGCAGTTCCGCCAGCAGATGCCGTTCGGGCTCTCCGCCGGCCGGCAAGCTGCCCGCAAATGCCGGGGCGTTTGCCAACAAATGCGCGGCTTCAGTGCAGGTTTGGCCCTGTCGGACCCCGAATTCCCGCGCCAGCCGGTTGGCCCGGCTGATCACGCCCCGTGCCAGCATATCCGCGCCGTCGCTGAGCCGGGCCGACATATGGGAGATGCAGGCGGCGGGGAGGCCGATCCCGTCACTGAACGGCAGGGCGGCGATGCCCGCCTCATCCTTGCCGATGCCGCAGTCGTTGAGGATGACGGCGCGGACGCCGGCCTTCGCCGCCCACGACGCGGGCCCCTCGGAGCCCTGGGAGCCGAGAATCGCGACCCGTCCTCGTGCCGTTTCGTCCAGCTTGGTCGCGCTGGAGAGGGTGACGAATTCGGTGATGGCGGACCTCCTTGTTCCCCGTTGGTCAAGGGAAACAGCTTACCGCATGGAGGACCGGGAAGTCGCCGGGATCGGATCGCTTGCCAGGCACCCGGATGTCCTGCCGGTTCTTGTGCCGGACGGCGACGCCGGCGCCTTGATCAGGCCGCTCGTTCAGCTTGCTGGGGAGTTCGTCGATGGCGTCATCGGCACCCTGCCCACCCATCCGTCCATACTAACGCTTATGAGTGGTAGAGGTTGATCCGGCATGCGCCGAACCGCGCTCAACCTGTTTTTTGGTGGGTGAACGATATGGGTGAAAAAGCAATTTGGCTTTATGCGGTTGTCTGGACGTTGGCTGCGACTGTTCTGCTCCTGATTGTGCTGAGCCCGTTCAATCTTTGGAACCCCCTTTGGATGGATAGCGCGAAACTACAGGAGATCGGGAGAACCGGATATCGCGACAGGCTCTGGGCAATGGAGATCGAAGCCGTCCAACTGACGTTTCTGATTGCAATTCCCTGGGGATTTCTAATTCTTCGCCGCCGGCCGTTTTGGGCTCGAATTCTCATGTGGTATGCGGTGTTTCTTTGGACTTTCCTATCGGTGCTCTACGTCGTCGGTTTGACCGGCGGAATGCTCTGGGTTGGGCTTGGAAATGATGAATATGACCGGTTCCGGCCCGCTTACTCGGAACCGGTCGTGGCAGAGTACTTTGGGGCAATTGCCCTTCAAGTGATGCACCTGTGCGTTTTTCTGGTTCCCGCCTTCATCTATTGGTTGATCGTTCAGCGCGAAAGCGAGAATGTGCGTGTTTGAAGGCGGCCGGCCTGGAGCGCTTCCATAACAATATCCTCTGCCGGCCTGGGATCGTCACGAAACTCCTGCTCAAGATCACGGCCCACCCGGTTGTTGTAGAGGTTTATTCCGGCGATTGTTTGTAAGGGCCGTATTTCTCGATCAGTCTTGCCCGGCGTGGATCCGACTTCCGATAAAAATCCGCGCGCTCGGAATCCCGGAGCGTCACGATTAGCGGCCGTTCGGAGTTCATTGGAACCGGACCAAGAGAGGAGAGGCGGCGCCATCCATTTGCGTCGTGCTCCAACACCGTTCCGTCACAGCCCATCGAACCGCAGGTGTACGACTGAGCGATGAGGACGAACAGTTCGTCCTTGCCGTCCTCGTTCAGGTCGAACCAAGCGATCCAGGTCGATTTTTCGCGAATCCTTCGTTCGATCCGCGAGACGGTGGTTTCGTTCACGTTTGCGATGACTTGTAGCTCGCCATCATCATAAAACGCCTTCAGAATGGCCGGCCAGATATCGCCGTTCGGTGTTGTCTTCTTGAACACGATCTGGTGAGACCGGTCGGCCGCGCCAACGGGTTCGCTCAACACAAGCGCCAGCCACGCGACACAGGCCAGGAGAATTGCCGGACGGTAACCGAGGCGCGTGGATTGATCTCTCCGTTCCCTGTTTTTTCGATCGGGGCTCGCACCCCGACCGATCATACTACCCGGCATTGTGGCGACAATGTGCCGATCAACGATGGCGTCGGACGTCTTGGAATTCCCTTTTTGATTTGCGCCGCCAAACGATTTCTTCAGCGATCCGGAAGTTTTCTTGATCGAAATCCTGTTGCGTGAAACTCGCGCAGG
>CAZUGT010000171.1:0-29305 GCA_964620095.1 uncultured Rhodospirillaceae bacterium
TGCGATGACACTGTCTTCACCCTCATAGATGGGGGACGGCGCGCCTTCGCCCCGCATCGCCCGGTCCACCGCTTCGACGGCCAGCTTGCCCGCGTGGGAGGGCGCAAAGGCCTTCCAGCTGGAAATTTCGCCCTTGCGGGACTGCCGGGTCGAAACCGTGACGTGCAGCGCCTGTTGAACGGCCTGGTAGACGACCTCCGTCTCCAGATCGAGCATGGCGCCCAGGCCGGCTGCCGCGGATGGCCCGAGATGCGCAATGTGGTCGATCTTGTGGGCATGAAGACAAATGCCCTTTACCAGGTCGATCTGCACCTCGTAGGCCGTCGCGAGCCCGCGGATCAGATCGACGCCGGAGCAGTTCAGCTGCTGGGCGACCGCCAGGAGCGGCGGGATGTTGTCACCGGGATGGGAGTAGTCGGCGGCCAGGAAGGTGTCGTGGAAATCCAGTTCCCGGACGGCGGTGCCGTTGGCCCATGCGGCCCATTCGGCATGGACCTTGGCCGCGAGCGGGAGACCGAACACCGTCGCACCGCCCTCCCGCGGGTGCAGTAGAGCCTGGGCGCGCGCCGTCGCGACGGGTCCGCGGTTGATGGCCGCTATGGCGACGCCGGCATTGTCGATGATGCGGTTGATGATCATCTCGGTCACGTCCGGCTCGACCGGGACAGGATCGGTGGCGAGCGCCGCGAGCTTCCAGGCCAGTTGATCCTCGCGTGCGAGATGGTGTGCGGATGGGTGGACGGTGACCTTGAAGTTTTGCACGAACAAGAACCCTCTGATGTATATCGGTGATCTTAATCAGCGCGGCGGGGAAGTCCATCTTGGACAAATCCGCAAAGTCCGCAAAGGATGCCCGTTCAGCGGAGAGCAGTTGAAAATCGCCGTCCGCGAAGTCCAGCGCCGCGCCGGCTCATGGCCGGGCGCAAGGCGGGTCAATGATTGACCGATCCGCCGTCGACGACAACGCATTGGCCGGTCATGAAGTCGCTGTCCGCGGAAGACAGGAAGATCAGCGCACCGACTAGGTCGTCGGGCATTTCGTCCCGCTTGAACGCGCGCGAGTTGACCACCGTCTCGTGGTTCAAGTCACGCTGCTCATTACGGTTGGCAATAACGTTCTCGCTCATGGTGAGGCCGGGCGCCAGCGTGTTGACGCAAATACCGTCTTCGCCCACTTCGCGGGACAAAGACCGTGTAAACGCCAAAATCGCGCCCTTCGAAGATACGTAGTGCAGCATGTAAGGCGACCCCTTGAACAACGTGCCCGACGCGATGTTGATGATCTTGCCGTACTTCTGCTTGCGCATCTGCGGCACAGCCGCCTTTGCGCAAAGAAACGGCCCCTTCACGTTGACGGCCATCAGGCTGTCCCACTGCTCCGCCGAAATGTCTTCGAAGGGGCCGGGAACGATATTGCCGAAGATGGCGGCATTGGTGACCATGATGTCCACGCGGCCGAATTTGGCGACCGTCTCGCCGACCATGGCTTGGGTCTCGGCCTCGCTCGTGACGTCGGTCCTCAATGCCAGGACCTCGGCGCCCTGGTAGGCGGAGCGGATCTTCTCCGCCGCGGGTTCGCAGTCATCGATGTCGGTGAGCACGACCTTGGCGCCTTCGCCGGCGAGAGCCGATGCATAGGTTTCGCCGATGCCCTGTGCCGCGCCGGTGACGATGGCCACCCGGTCGTCGAGACGTCCCATGAGTTCCTCCCTGGTTCCCTCGCCCCTGAATTCAAGGGCGCAGTCTAGCCGGTGAGCCCCCGCTCCAAAACGAGATTCAGCCGGCGCGAAAATGCCGCTGGATCGGGGATGCTGTCACCTTCGAGAATTTTCGCCTGATCGAGCAGCAGCCGGGCGGTCTCGTCCAGGATTTCGCTGTCCGCCGGTTGATCGATGAGCCCGGTGAGCTTCCTGATCAGCGGGTGGCCCGGGTTGAGTTCAAGAATTCGCGCGGCGCTCGGAACGTTCATATGCCCCTGCTGGCGGAGCATGCGTTCGAGATGCAGGTCCATATCGCCGTCGGCCGCCACGAGGCAGACGGCGCTGTCGGTGAGCCGCTCGGAGACCCGCACGTCCTTTACGTCCTCGCCGAGGGTCTGCTTGAAGTTCAGCACGAGTTTGGCCATGTCCGCATCGCCGGCCTTGTCCGCGTCCGGTGCGGCCTTGCCGTCTTTCTTTTCGAACCTGGTCAAATCGATTCCGCCGCTGGTCGCCGATTTGAGCGGCTTGTCGTCATACTTGCCCACCGCCGGCACCCAGAATTCGTCGATCGGGTCGGACAGCAGCAAGACCTCCACGCCCCGGGACTTGAACCCCTCGATCTGCGGGCTGGCGGCCAGCGCCGCCGGGTCGTCGCCGCTGATATAGTAGATATCATCCTGTCCTTCGGGCATGCGGCCGACGTAGTCCGCCAGGCTGACCAGATCGGTGCCGTTGGTGGACCGGAAACGCGCAAGCTTCAGGATGGGTTCCTGGGCCGCATGGTCCTCGTAGAGCCCTTCCTTGAGGACGGCGCCGAAATTGTCCCAGAACACGGCGTACTCCTCCGGGGCCTTTTCGGCTTTCTTCTTGAGTTCGGCAAAGATCTTCTTGACCAGCGCGCCGCGGATTTTCGTCACCAGCACATTGCGTTGAAGCATTTCCCGGCTGACGTTCAGCGGCAGGTCCTCGGAATCCACGATGCCGCGGACGAAGCGAAGATAGCTCGGCATCAGGTCTTCGCACTCGTCGGTGATGTAGACCCGTTTGACATAGAGTTTCACCCGATGGCGGCGGTCGGGGTGCATCAGGTCGAATGGCCGGCTCGACGGCACGAACAACAAGGCCGTGTACTCGATCTTGCCTTCGGCCCGGGTGTGCAGGGTCAGCCAAGGGTCATCGAAGACGTGACCGACATGGTGATAAAACTCCTGGTACTGCTCGTTGGTGATGTCGCGCTTCGGCCGGGTCCATAACGCGGAACCGGTATTGATCTGGCTCTCCAGGTCCTTGGTGACGAAATTGATCGGAATGGCGATGTGGTCGGCATAGCTTTTGACGATGTGCCGAATGCGTTCCTCTTCCAGGAATTCACTTTCACCCTTGGCCAGGTGCACGGTCACCGAGGTTCCGGGCGTGTCCCGCTCGGCCTCCTCGATCGAAAACTCACCGCCGCCTTCCGAACTCCACCGCCACGCCTGATCCTCGCCGGCCTTGCGGCACACCACGTCAACCTTCTTGGCCACCGCAAAGGAGGCATAGAAGCCGACGCCGAATTGCCCGATGAGCGCGGCATCCTCCTTCTCATCGCCGGTCAGGCTCTCCAGGAACTGCGTGGTCCCGGACCGGGCGATGGTGCCGAGGTTCTCGATCAGCTCGTCGTGACTCATACCGATGCCGTTGTCGGCGACGGTGACGGACCGCTTCTTCTTGTCGACCGAAATTTCGATGCCGAAACCGGACCCGCCGGGCAACAGGCCGGGATCGGTCAGCGACAAATACCGCAGCTTGTCGCAGGCATCCGAGGCATTCGAAATCAGCTCACGCAGGAATATCTCCTTGTTGGAGTACAAGGAGTTCACGACGATATCCAAGACCTTCCCGACCTCGGCCTGAAACTGGAGTTTTTCTTCGCTCATGTGCTTCAACCTTTAGCGCGCCCCACGATGAAGCGGGTCCTTTCAAGGCCCATATGTAATCGGCTGTCGGGTTTTCGCAAGGGCTGGAGGCGGGTGCCCGCGTACAGCCGGATTTTTGACCGTCATCATGGCGTGCGCGGCGGTCATCGGCTTGAATATGGCGGGTTGACGCCGGGAAAGGCCGGTCGTGATTGGCAAACGGAACCATCATCTGTCAAAATGCCGGCGCACGTTGGCCGCTGCGGTTTCCTGGCGGGTGGGCCGATAAACGACAACAAACCAAGGAGCATTCGATGCAGATTCCGGTCCAAATTTCATTCAGGGATATCGATCATTCCGACGCCATCGAGGCGCGCATCCGGGAGAAAGTGGAGAAGCTCGAACAATATTACGACCGCATCACCAGCTGCCGCGTGGTTGTCGAGGCGCCCCATCGGCATCAACAAAAGGGCAAGCTCTATAACGTCCGGGTAGACCTGAGCGTCCCCGGCGAAGAGATCATCGTCGATCACGACAAACTCAACGATCCGGCGCACGAGGATGTCTATGTGGCGATCCGGGATTCCTTCGAAGCGGCGCGCCGGCAACTGAAGAAGCATGTTCGGAAAATTCGCGACAACCATCTCAGGGAAGAACGGGCGGCGAGCCGCCGGTAGGCCGCCGACCGGCGGTTCCCCGGTCTCGGCGGCCCGGGACGACTTGCTCGAGGAAATCGAGCGCGATGCCCGGGAGACGGCAGGCCTGACCGGCCGGCGTTCATTCGCGCCGCGGGTGATGGAGGCCCTGGCCCGCGTGCCTCGGCACGAGTTCGTCCCGCCCGGTGACCGGGACAACGCCTATCTCAACCGGGCGCGGCCCATCGGCGACGGGCAAACGATCTCCCAACCGCTGATCGTCGCGCTTATGACCGATCTTCTCGATCTCGAACCGGACCACCGGGTTCTGGAGATCGGAACCGGGTCCGGGTACCAGACCGCCGTGCTGAGTCTGCTGGCGGGTGAGGTCTATACCGTTGAGACTATTTCCCGCCTTTCCGAGACCGCCGAAGACCGATTGAACCGGCTGGGCTATGGACGGGTCCGGTTCAGTGTCGGCGATGGCCGCCTCGGCTGGCCGGAGAAGGCGCCGTTCGACGCCGTCATCGTCACTGCCGCCGCCGACGAAATCCCCGGCGCGCTCGTCACGCAACTGAAACCGGGCGGCCGGATGATGATCCCGGTGGGCCCGCCGGCCGGCTCCCAATCGCTGATACTGGTGACCAAGAACCGGTCCGGCGCCATCGACCAGAGGCCGGTTCTGCCCGTCGCCTTCGTGCCCTTGGTCAGGGGGTGAAGCCGGTCCGGCCCGGTGATATGCTGGTCCCGACCGGGGCGCAGGGAGGGCAGGCAATGGCGACCGACGAGCGGGGACTACATCTCAGTACCGGCAGTGCCGACGCGGCCGACGCCTTCAATGCGGCCATGCGCAGCTTCTTCGCCTGGCGCCGCGACGTCATGCAGCATCTCGGCCGGGCGCTGGAAGCCGATCCGGGATTCGTCCTCGCCCACGCCTTGAGCGGGCTGTTCCTGTGCGGCATGCGCCAGCCCGCGGCCTATCCGATCGCCCGCGAAAGCCTTGCGGCGGCCAAACGGGGCGAAGCCGGCTGCTCGGACCGGGAACGCGCCTACGTGGCGGCGCTGGAGGCGACGCTGGACGGCGACCTGTTCCGCGCCGTCAACTGTTTCGAGGAGGTCATCGCCGCTCATCCCCTCGACCTGATCGCTATCCGACTCGGCCAGATGGAGCTGTTCTGGCTGGGCGAGGTGGCGTGGGCGCGGGACCTCACCGGTCGGCCCGCGGCCGCGTGGTCCGAGAAGGTGCCCGGCTACGCGGCCTTTCTCGGCGTTCGCTCCTTCGCCCTCGAGGAAACCGGCGATTTGGAGGCCGCCGAGCGCCTTGGCCGGCGATCCATCGAGCTGGACCCCGGCGATTGCCAGGCCGCGCACTCGGTGGCCCACGTCCTGGAGATGGAGGGCCGTCTCGACGATGGCGTCGACTGGCTCGACGGCCTCAAGGACAATTGGGCGGAGGCCAACCACATCGTACATCACCTGTGGTGGCACCGCTGCCTGTTCGAGACCGAACGCGGCGATCACGCGGGCGCCTTGGAAACCTACGACCAATTCATCCGCAATCCCGGCTCGCCTTTGATCCAAGCCATGTCCAACTTCTTCACCGACATGCAGAACTGCGCGGCGCTGCTGGCGCGGCTGGAAATGCGCGGCATCGACGTGGGCGGGCGCTGGGAGGCGGTGGCCGACGACTACGAAAGCTGGATCGGCAACCATACGAGCGCGCTGACCTCGCCGCACTGCGCGCTGGTGTTCGCCGCCACGGGCCGCGATGCGAAACTCGGCGAACTGATGGCGGGCCTCAGGGAGTTCGCCGCCGCCGACCGGGGCGCCCTGGGTCCCCGCTTCGCCGTCGCCGTCATTCCGGCGGCCGAAGCCGCCGTCGCCTACCAGCGCGGCGATTACCAGGGCGTGCTCGACCGCCTGCTGCCGGCGCGGCGGCTGCTATGGCAGATGGGCGGCAGCCACGCCCAGCGCGACCTGTTCTTCCAGATCATGGCCCATGCCGCGGCGCGGTTGGGCCGCGCCGACCTGCTGGCGATCCTTCTGGACGACGTGCGATCCATCGGCTTCGCACAGGTGGACCAGCGGGCGAGCTACGCCGACGTCGCGGCCGCTTGAGCGCGCCGCTTTCGTACCGTTGGCCGGAAAGTAGGAAATCGTGTCGCTGTTGATCCGAGAGGCGGACGCCGACGATTTCGACGCTATCTGGCCCATCTTCCGGGAGGTCGTTGAAGCCGGCGATACGTACGGATTCGATCCTGAAACCGGCCGAGAATCGGCGCGGGAGATTTGGCTGTCGCAGCCCGAGCACACGCTGGTCGCCGAGTTGGATGGACGGATCGTCGGCACCTACTACCTGAAACGGAACATGGCGGGTCCCGGCGGTCACGTCTGCAATTGCGGTTACATGGTTTCCGGACATAGCCGCGGGCTCGGGGTGGCCACGGCCATGTGCGAGCACTCCCAGGCGCTGGCGATCCAATTGGGGTATCTGGCGATGCAGTTCAATCTTGTCGCGTCCTCCAACGGGAACGCGGTGGCGCTCTGGGAGCGGATGGGCTTCGAGATCGTCGGGCGGCTTCCAAAAGCGTTCAACCATCCCGCCCGGGGCTATGTCGATGCCTACGTCATGTACAAATGGCTCGGAGAAGACCGACCATGAACGCGGCGGTCCCGGCCGTCAGCCGGGACGGTGACCGGATCGGGATCGAGTTGCCGCCCGCACCGCGTTAAGCCCTGGAACCGGTCCAATCCCGCATCATCTCGAAGGCGAGTTGAAGATTGGCCGGGTCCGGTTTCAGTTCGCCCGCGTGGATTTTGGCGGTGATCTCGGTGACCACGGCATTGGCCGGCGCCGCCGCGCCGTTCGCCCTGCTTTCCTCCGCAACCAGTCCGTTGATCAAATCGACCTCGCTGTAGCGGCCCTTCAGGTGGTCCTGGAGGACGCAGTCCCGCGCGGCCGGACCGATATCGGCGCCGAGCTTGTCGTAGAGGGTTTCCAGGAGCTGATTGGTCTCCCGGATGTCGTCCTCCGTAAGACCGAAGATCGGCTGGATGGCGTAGCCCCGGCGCTGGCCGACGTTCAGGGCCTCCGTTCCGGCCTTGAGGACGAATTCCCGAAGTCCGGGCAGCTTGTTCGCTTCGTGCATGGTCAGTCCGAGCATCGCCAGCGGGCCCAGGCACATGGTGTTGACCACCAGCTTCATCCATTTGGACGGCAGGATTTCGCCGGTCACCGAGACCTGGCCGACATGGCTCAGGATTTCCCGGACCTCGTCGATCCGCTCCGTCATCTCCGGGTTGAGCGCGCCGATGCCGAACCATGTCTTGGCGGGCGGCGTATTCCGCTGAACCAGGCCGGGGGTGAATATCTCCGACGACAGTTCGACCACACAGCCGAGGGTTCGCTCCGGGCCGGCCACGTCTTCGATGACCTCGGCGGTCATGGCGTTCTGGATGCCGATCATCAGCCCGTCTTCGGCGAGATAGGGCTCCATCAGTTGGGCCATCCACCGGGTGTCATACGCCTTGGGCATCGCGAGGACGAGGCCGAAGGTCCTGTTCAAACCGGCCACATCGCAAAGATGATGCGCGTCGACCTCGACGTGCTTCTCTTCCTCGGGCATTTTGATGGTCAGACCGTTCGTCCGCATGGCTTCCACATGGGCCGGCCACTGATCGATCATGGTGACGTCCAAGCCGGCTTGGGTCAGGTCGGCGCCGGCGCAACTGCCGTTGGCGCCCGTACCGATGATGGCGATGGAAGGTTTCACGCAGCACTACTCCGATTGCGGTGTCCGAGCCGCCATCATGCGCGTCGGAACACGACGCGCAAGGACCATGACAATCCGGAATCCGCGCGAGGCCGCGCAGATTTACGAATTCCTGACTTGCGCCGCCGGGGGATTTCTCTAACTCTCACCTCATGCAGCTGGCGACCGACCGCGAGCGGGTGGTTGCGGTCCTGGGACCGACAAACACCGGCAAGACCTACCTGGCGTTTGAGCGGATGCTCGGCCATGGCAGCGGCGTCATGGGTTTTCCGCTTCGTTTGCTGGCGCGGGAGAATTATGACCGGGCGGTCGCCGCCAAGGGGTCCCGCGAGGTCGCGCTGATTACGGGCGAGGAGAAAATCGTCCCCCCATACGCGAAGTATTTCTTCTGCACCGTGGAAAGCATGCCGATGGAGCGCGAGGCGGCTTTCGTCGGGATCGACGAGGTGCAGCTGGCGGCCGATCCGGATCGCGGCCATATCTTTACCGACCGTATCCTTCGGGCGCGCGGCACCGAAGAGACCATGTTCATGGGCTCGGAGTCGATCAAACCGCGGCTCAGCCAGCTGGTGCCGGGTATCGAGTTCATGTCGCGCCCGAGGTTCTCCAAGCTGAGCTATGCGGGCCACAAGAAGATCGTCCGGCTTCCCGCCCGCTCGGCGGTCGTCGGGTTCAGCGCTGCCGACGTCTATGCGATCGCCGAACTGATCCGCCGCCAGCGCGGCGGCGCCGCAATCGTCATGGGCGCGCTCAGCCCGCGAACCCGCAATGCCCAGGTGGCCCTGTTCCAGAACGGCGACGTGGACTATCTCGTGGCGACCGACGCCATCGGCATGGGCCTCAACATGGACATCGATCACGTCGCCTTTGCGGCGTTGGGCAAGTTCGACGGCCATCACGCCCGCGGTTTGAAGCCGGAGGAGCTGGCCCAGATCGCCGGCCGCGCCGGGCGGCACATGAGTGACGGCACCTTCGGGACCACGGGCGATGCCGGGGAAATCGAGCCGGAAATCATTCAGCGGATCGAATCCCATGAGTTCGACCGGCTGAGACAGATTTGCTGGCGAAATCCGGTTCTGGATTTCAGCACACTCGCGTCGCTGGGAGAGAGTCTGCAACGGGCCCCTGATCTGCCCGGACTGGTCCGGGTCCGCGAGGCGCAGGACGAACGTGCCCTTGCCGATCTGGCTCAAAACGCCGCCATCGCCGATCGGGCCGCCGCCGAAAGCGATGTGCGGCTGCTTTGGGACGTGTGCCAGATCCCGGATTTCCAGAAGCTGGTCAGTGACACTCATGTGAGACTATTGGGCCAGGTCTATACCCACCTCATGGACGGCAATGGCCGGTTGCCCAACGACTGGGTGGCGGGTCATGTCAGCGGCATCGACAGACCGGACGGCGATATCGAAACCCTGCTCGGCCGTATCAGCCGGGTGCGCATCTGGACCTACATTTCCCATCGGGCCGATTGGCTGAACGACCCGGAGATCTGGCAGGGCCGGACGCGGGAAATCGAGGACAAGCTCTCGGACGCCCTGCACGACCGTCTCACTCAACGGTTCGTCGATCAGCGAACCGCTTTGCTAATGAAACGGCTCCAGGACCGGGAAGATTTGACCGCCCTGGTCGACGGGTCCGGAGATGTTCTGGTCGAAGGGCATTATGTCGGGCGCATGGACGGCTTTCGCTTTACCCCCGACCGCACCGATGGCGACCTGGCCGGCCGGGCAGTGACCAATGCGGCCATGAAGGCGCTCGACGCCGAGATCAATCGCCGGATCGCCCGGCTCGAAAAGGCGGGGGCCGGCGAACTGGTCCTCAACGATCAGGGACTCATCGAGTGGGAGGGACAGGCTCTCGCCCGCTTGCTGCCCGGCCGCTCGCCCCTTCTGCCGAAGCTTGGAATACTCGGGAGCGAACTGCTCGATGGAACCGCGCGCGGCCGGGTCGAGTGGGTTCTCGACGGGTGGCTGCGCAACCGGATCGCAACCGATCTGGAGCCCTTGGTGCGGGCGGCCGGGAGCACCCACCGGGGTCCGGTCCGCGGTTTGATTTTTCGCCTGGAAGAGGGGCTCGGCAATATCCGGCGGGAAGAGGTCGCGGAAGAACTGGCCAAGCTGCCCCAGGAGGATCGTGCGGCGCTGCGGCAATTCGGCGTCCGCATCGGGCGGGATAGCCTCTACCTGCCAAGACTGTTGAAACCGAAATCGGCGCGGCTTGCCGCCATTCTGTCCGCCGTGCACCGCAAGTTCAGCCCGATTCCGCTCATTCCGCCCGCGGGCCGCTCGTCGGTCCGGATATCGGAGGCGGATGATCCGCAAATCCTCGGTGCCGCCGGCTACCGTGTATTGGGAGAGCTTGCCGTCCGCATTGATCTGCTCGAGCGCCTGTTGTCCCTGGTTTGGAAGGATTTGCCCAAGACACCGGCCAAGGTGACGCCCGAGATGCTCAACCTGTTGGGTTGCGGCGAGGAGGATATGGACGGCGTGCTCAAGGCAATCGGGCTTCGGCGCCGGCAGACGGTCGACGGTATTGCCTATTTCCCTCCCCGCCGCCCAACGCCCGGCTCGAAGAAGCGGAAACCCAAATCCGGACCATCGGAGGAAACGGTCAACGAGGATTCGCCCTTCGCCAAACTTCGCGACATCGTGGACGCCCGATGACCGGTCAGACATCGATCCGCATCGACAAGTGGTTGTGGCATGCAAGGTTCGTAAAGACCCGAAGCCTCGCGGCCAAATTGTGTCAAAGCGGCAGGCTGCGGCTCAACGGCGAGCATATCTCCAAGCCCCATCAGGCGCTCCGGCCCGGAGACGTGCTGACGTTTCCGCTCGGCCCCCATATCCGAGTCGTTAAGATCGTCGCGCTCGGCGAGCGGCGCGGTCCGGCGGCCGAGGCGCAGGGGCTCTACGAAGACCTGGCGCCGCCCGAGCGCCGCCGCGGGGCGCCCGAACCCCGGCCCGCCAAGCTATCCCGGGAACCGGGCAGCGGCCGTCCGACGAAGTCGGAACGCCGGGCAATCGACCGGCTGATGGACCGCTGAGGGAGACGCGGCCAGCGGGTCGCCGCGGGTGCTTGCCGGGCTCCGGGCGCCATGCTAGGCAACGGCATGATCAATAGATTGAAGGCGCTGTTTGCAGCCGCCGATACCGGCGCGGCCGGCGAACTTGGCCGGGACGAGGAACTGCACCTCGCCGCGGCCGCCCTGCTGGTGGAATCCGCCTGCCTCGACGGTCATTTCGACGGGGATGAACGGTCCAGCATCGAACGGCTGCTCAAGGAGCGGTTCGAATTGGAAGAGGATGAAGTCTCCCTGTTGGTGGCCCATGCCGAGGAAGCGGTTGCGGAGGCCGGCGAGCTTTACGGCTTCACCAAGGTGATCAAGGACCGCTATTCCAACGAAGAGCGGGTGGAAATGATCGAAATGTTGTGGGAAGTGGCATTTGCGGACGGCCGGCTCGATCATTTCGAGTCCAATCTCATCCGGCGGGTCGGCGGGCTGATATTCGTGTCCGACCGGGACCGGGGCGACGCCAGGAAGCGGGTCATGGCGAGGCTTGGCATCACTCAAGGCGCAGTGTAAGAAAGAAATGGCCGCCGAGGCGAGTGGCGGCTCAAGTATCACGGAGAATGGAATGACATACGTCGTCACTGAAAACTGCATCAGATGCAAGTACATGGACTGCGTCGAGGTTTGCCCGGTGGATTGCTTCTACGAGGGCGAGAACATGTTGGTGATCAATCCCGACGAGTGCATTGATTGCGGCGTGTGCGAACCGGAATGCCCGGCGGAGGCAATCCTCCCGGATACCGAGGACAACCTCGATAGCTGGCTGGAAATAAATACGAAATTCTCGGCATCGTGGCCCAATATCACGGTGAAGGGTGAATCGCCTGCTGATGCGGATGAATGGAAAGACAAGCCCGACAAGCTGTCTGAGCTCAGCGAGGCGCCGGGCCCGGGGTCCTAAGGACGTTTCCGCCCCTCAACGGTCTGATTTCAGACCGGTATCCGCTTTCTTTCAGGTAACCGTTCCGGAAACGGGGTGAACACCTGACAAACCTGTGTTTTCGTGCTATATGATCTCCATGCCGGGCCGCGCGCTCGGCATTGGTATTTGGGGTTACGGTTAATATATCGAGCGTCCACGAACGAGCGCCCATGACGCGGCATCGGATTGCGCCGCGTCACTATGGAAATTTGACGGTTGAAACACGGTAACGGCCGGTTGGGTCCGACATTGGCCCGATTCCGGCGGTCCCGGCACCAAGAACCGAGAAGGCAGTATGGCAACCAAGACGACCAAATCGACGGCCAAGAAAAAGAAAACGCCGAAAGCTCCTGCGAAGCCCGCCAAGCCGGCCAAGAAGGCAAAGCCGGCGGCAAAGGCATCAAAAACCGCCAAACCGGCAACCAAGGCGGCGGCCAGGACCACGGCAAAATCGGCCGCGAAACCAAAGGCGGCGGCAAAACCAAAGGCGGCAGCGAAACCGGCGCCCTCGAAGACCGCCAAGCCCGCGCCCAAGAAGAAGGCGGCGGAGCCGAAGTTGGCGTTCAAGGCCGGCGACTACGTGGTTTATCCGACCCATGGGGTCGGGTTGGTTTCCGGAATTGAAAAAGAGACCATCGCCGGGCACGACCTCCGGCTTGTGGTGGTCACGTTCGACACCGATCGCATGACCCTTCGGGTGCCGACCGACAAAATGGAGGTATCGGGTCTCCGCAAGTTGAGCAGCCGCAAGGTGATGGACAATGCGGTGACGACGCTCAAGGGGCGGGCGCGGATCAAACGCACCATGTGGAGCCGCCGGGCCCAGGAATACGAGGCCAAGATCAACTCCGGCGATCCCGTATCCATCGCCGAGGTTGTGCGCGACCTCCACCGCAATGTCGGCCAGCCCGATCAATCGTTCAGCGAGCGGCAGATTTACGAGGCGGCCTTGGAACGGCTCGCCGGCGAGTTCGCGGCCGTCGAGAGCATCGAGAAGGAAGAAGCGACCGAGAAGCTGGAGCAGGTTCTGAACGCCGCCTAGCCCTTCGATCAAGGCGAATTCGGCGGGGCGTTAGCGAATTTTTAACGCCCCGCCCTTTTATTGGATGGAACGATCCTCATTGCCTGGCACGGACAGTTCCTCTCATGGAAGTTGCGGAAAAATTCGCGGTTATTCGCGCATCGGGGCGCTACTGGACGGTTGGCGCCGTTCATAGCGAAGCCGGTCGGCTGCACGATCTCCATCGCCGGATGGAACTGCGGCTGAAGGACAACGACAAACTCATCTACCTTGGAAATTTTCTCGGCATCGGGTCCGCGGCCGTCGAGACGGTCGATGAAATGCTGCTTTTCCGCAGGCGCTTCCTCGCCCGGCCCCGGGCTCACATCAAGGATTACGTAATCCTGCGGGGCGCGCAGGAGGAGATTTGGCAAAAACTGCTCCAGATTCAGATGGCCCTCAATCCCGGCGAGGTGTTGAACTGGATGATGGAGCACGGCGTCGGACCGACGATGCTGTCCTACGGAGCCGACCCCGAAGACGCGCTTGCCGCCGTTCGGGAGGGCGTAACGGCGCTCAATCGCTGGGCCTCGTCGCTGCGTGACCGAATCCGCAGCCTCGACGGCCACGCCGCGCTCACCGCCAGCCTGCGCCGGGCGGCGTACGGCGACGACGGCGGCATGTTGTTTGTGCATTCCGGCCTCGATCCGGCCCGGCCGATTACCAGCCAGGCCGATGATTTTTGGTGGAATAGCCAGGGTTTCGACGAAATTACCGCACCCTACGGCACCTACCGCCGTATCGTGCGGGGGCACGATCCCCGCGGCGGCGGCGTCCAGATCAACCCGTACACCGCGACGATTGACGGCGGCTGCGGTCAAGGCGGAAGTCTTGTCGCGGCGTGCTTCGACCCGCTGGGCGAGATGGTCGATCTAATCGAAGCCTAGGATGGCCGCCGGCCGGCCGTTGCGTATCGTTTCCGGCGGGCAGACGGGTGTTGATCGGGCGGCCCTGGACGTAGCGCTCCTGCTCGGCTTCGAGACCGGTGGCTGGTGTCCCCGCGGCCGGCGCGCGGAAGACGGGCCCATATCCGAAAACTATCCGCTGACAGAAACCCCGAGCGCCGACTACAGCCAGCGCACGGTCGCCAATGTGCGCGATTCGGACGCCACCCTTATTCTGAGCCGCGGACGGCTGTCCGGCGGTGCGGCTCTTACCCGTAACATCGCCCGGACGCGCAAGAAGCCGGTTCTGGTGCTCGATCTTCGAACGGCCACGCCGGATGACGCCGTCTCCTGGATCAGGCGGCAGGCAATTTCGGTTTTGAACGTGGCCGGGCCCAGGGAGAGTGGTGCCCCGGGCATCTACGGGGAGGCATCTAGCTACCTGCGGCAGGTGCTCGGCTCGGTCCCTGCTCGATGACTGTCTTCACCAGCTGGCCGGCCCGAAGGGGCTGGCCGGGTTCCAGCCCGTTCAGAACCCGGAATCGCTCCTCCCGGAGGTCGGTATAGGCCATCAGATTGGCGAACTTCTCCACCGTATCGCCGGCGCCGACCGCGCGGATACGGATGCGGAGCGGTTTCACCGACCCCGCTTCCCGGCGGGTGATGGGTTTCATGCTGAACGTGGTTCGCCGTAACTCGGGATCGAGGCGGCCGGTCCGGTTGGCCGGCGTGATGAACATGAACCGGTAAATCCGCTGATCGCTCTGCCGGATGGCGACCAGGCGAAGATCCGCCGCACCGTAGGATCGGCGGATTCGGGTGGCGCCGGTCGCCCCTTGCATACCGTTGACGGTGATGGCTTCGACGTTGGAAAGCCGCAGCCGTTTCCCCCACACCGCCGTCAAGTAGCGGGTCATCGGACCGGTGTAATTGCGCTTAAGGTCAAAACGGATAACCGAGTTTGCGTTGTCTCGCGCGATCACCGCCCTCCGGCCGTTGAACAGGGTAAATCCGGGCGGCACCCGGAACTTGAACAGGAGTTCGGGGTGGATGAACTCCTGTCCGCGGACGAATCCTTCCTTGGGATCGTCGCCGAACAACAGCCCGTCGAGCGATGCCAGATAATCGACCCGGCCGCGCTTCGTTCCGGCCGGGACGTTGCCTCTCGCCGCCGCGATGGCCGCCCGCACTCGCTCGATCGGTCTCGGATGGGTGGCGAGAAGATCAAACTGGTCCACCTGGCTCGGCGACTTGCCCCTTATTTTCGCTTCCAGCGCGGCATGGGCCCGCATTCGGGTAAGGAAGCTGGCCATGGCTTCGTCGGCATATCCGGCGCGGCTGAGGTATCGAACGCCCAGGGAATCCGCTTCGAATTCCTGCTGCCGGGAAAATCCACGCAGCGTCAGATTGGCTATCGTCCCGTAGACCTCGTTTGCCGCACCGGACCCCAGACCGACATCCAGCAGGACTGCACCGAGCCCGGCCGTAAGCATGTCGCCGTATCGCTCGGCCGAGTGCCGGGCGGTAACGTGGCCGATCTCGTGGGCGATGACGCCTGCCAACTCCGCTTCGTCGCCGGCGAGCGCCATGAGGCCGCGGGTGACGTAGACATATCCGCCGGGGAGTGCGAAGGCATTGACCTGGTCCGAATTCAGGATGGTGAACGTGAAGCCGAGGTCCGGCATTTCAGAAGTTCTGGCCAGGTCCTGACCGATCCGGTCGACGTACGCGGCCAGCTTCTTGTCTTCGTATACGCCGCCGAATTGTTCGAGAATCTTGGGGTGCTCCTGAGCACCGATGTTCTTTTCGTCGGCCAAGCTCATACCGCCGGTGAAGATCCGCTTGCCGGTCGCCGGCGCGGTGGCGCACGCGGCGAGCCCGCCCATCAGCAGGATGAGGCCCAGGAACTTGGCTGTCTTTCGCCCGAGGATCATTCGCCAACCATCTCGATTTGTTCAGGGTGCGTCACCTCGATCATAGGGCCGTTGAAGGATTTCAGCCAGCCGCGGACACGGATGGTCTTGCCGGAAAGCGACGTGACGTCGATCCCGCTCGATTTGAACAGCCGCATCCACTTCGGGGCGATGGAAATGGTGAAATCGGTCCGCCAATCCGGCGAGAAATTCAGATAGGCGCGGCCTCCGACGATCGCCGTCGCCACGATCCGGCCCTCGACGATCTGGAAGCTGCCCATATGGCGTCCGGCCTCCTCGGCGCGGCGAACCTGATAGAAGCCATGGCGCCAGATTCCGCGTCTGGTTGCCCTCGCTTCGCGCTCGAGTGCCAGCATGGCGGGGACGGCGGCCCGGTTGTCCGGAAGGGTATGAACCCGGGCTAGTCCCCGCCGCAGCAATTCGCCCTGAATCCAGAAATCGTTCGGCGTATAGAGATGGGCCAGCAGCCGGCCGTGCCGGTCCAACCGCTCGCCGCCGAACGCAAGCACCATTTCCCGGCCGAGCGTCAGTTCCTCGAGCGCGGCCCTCGCGCGGCCGGCCAATGGCCATTTGCGGATATGGGACCGCCCCGGCGGAGGTTTTGGCGCTCGAATGCCGGCCAGGCGGACCTTCCGGGATCGGCCGGCCGGCTTGGCGAGCACGACCGTATCTCCGTCGATGACGGATTCGATCCGGACCATGGCTCCCGGCACGAGATCGGGCTCGATGGCGTGCGCGGCCTCGCCCGCGGCGCTTGCCGCCAAGGCGCCCGCGAGCACCCCCGGCAGCATTGCCGGCGGAAGCCGCCGAACCGCTTTAGGTCGGGCGATTAATGAGTATGATGCAAGGACCATCGTGTTGCGCGTTGGCTCCGGACAACCCTCCATATTCTCAACCGGCGGAAACCATGGACGTCGCCTCAACCCAATATCAGATGTTTCCGGAAATCGAGCCCTTCAGCTCCGGCATGCTCGATCTCGACGGACATCATAAAATGTACTGGGAGGTGTCAGGCAACCCCGAGGGACGACCGGTCCTGTTTTTGCACGGCGGGCCGGGCGCGGGCGCCTCGGCCTCGCACCGCCGGTTTTTCGACCCCGAGCACTATCGGATCATTGTTTACGATCAGCGCGGCGCCGGGCGCTCCAAACCGTTTGCGGATGTCACCGACAACACGACACAGCACCTGATCGCCGATGTGGAGCGGCTGCGCGAGCACCTGAAGATCGACAGCTGGCTGCTGTTCGGAGGCTCATGGGGCAGTTCCCTGGCGCTCGCCTATGCCATTGCCCACCCGGACCGGGCCCAAGGCATGATCCTCCGGGGCCTGTTCCTGTGTACCGGCGGTGAAGTGGACTGGTTTCTCGGCGGTATCGCGCGGGTGTTTCCCGAGCCA
The DNA here is from genome assembly GCA_964620095.1 of uncultured Rhodospirillaceae bacterium. GTDB lineage: Bacteria > Pseudomonadota > Alphaproteobacteria > Rhodospirillales > UBA2165 > JAJDXO01. The sequence continues at coordinate 17,270 of CAZUGT010000171.1, forward strand.
TGGCGGGAGTTCCTGGAGTTCCTGCCGGACGACGAGCGCCGGGATCCTCTGAGCAGCTATCATGCGCGCCTGATGAGCGAGGACCCGACCGTCCATGGCCCGGCGGCCCGGACGTGGGCGCGGTTCGAGGGCGCGTGTTCGACATTGCTGCCGAATCACCGCGGCGTTTCCGGATTGGAATCCGGCCGCGCGGCGCTGGCTCTGGCGCGCATCGAGGCGCATTATTTCATCAACGATCTGTTCCTTCCCGACACCTATTTTTTCGATCATCTCGACACGATCCGGCGTCTTCCGGCCGTCATCGTGCAGGGCCGCTACGACATGGTCTGCCCGGTGATCACCGCGGACGCCTTCACCGCCGCCTGGCCGGAGGCGGATTACATAATTGTTCCGGATGCCGGCCATTCGGCCATGGAGCCGTCGATCCGCTCGGCGCTCGTCGGCTGTACCGAGCGGTTCAAGACTCGGGGGGTCTAGCCGGCATTTCTCACCAGGGTCATGGTCTGCCCGGCGCTCTATGCTATAACCCCGGCTACCGGCCCCGTAGCTCAGCTGGATAGAGCACCAGATTCCTAATCTGGGGGTCACAGGTTCGAATCCTGTCGGGGTCGCCAGCATTGCGCGGGCCAAGGGGAAGACCATGCCGGTAAAAATCGAGGGCGGATGCGCCTGCGGCGCCGTACGCTACCGGTCGCCCGAAGCGCCCAAATTCTCCTTTCATTGCCATTGCCGTCAATGCCAGCAAGCCACCGGCACCGGCCATTCGAGCCTGCTGATGGTGCCGGCCGCTACGCTGGAAATCGAGGGAGAGCTCAAGTATTTCGAGACCACCGCCGACAGCGGCAATGTGGTGAGCCACGGTTTCTGCCCCAATTGCGGCTGCCCCCTGCTCAGTTTCAGCGCCGGCTATCCGGACAACCGGTACGTCATGGCCGGCAGCCTGGATGATCCCGGCGGCTTCGCGCCGCAGAAAGCGATATTCGCGGAGTTGGCTCACGCTTGGGACCATATGGACCCCAAACTGGCCGGCTAGTCCCCCGGGCGGCCTCCGAGCGGCCCCTTAGTGACCCCAGGTATTGTCGTAATCCCGTTTGGCTTCCTCGGTCAGGAATTCATCCTCGATTTCCCGGACGCGATCGCTGCCGGTGAGTGATTTTTGATCGGCCCGGCCCCATTTGGATTGCCGTGCGCGCTCGTGGAATTCGTTCAGCGCGGCCGGGCCCCGTTCGAACATGTCGTTCATCACTTCCCAGGCGGCCTGCATGCCGACGGTTGCGAAATAGACCGGGTAAAGGGCGATCCGGACACCCAGCTGATCGTACTCTTCGAGGCTTGGCGCGGGCTCCTCGCGGCCGCCCCAGATCACCTGAACCGGGGCCGGTATCTCCCGGCAGGCACGCTCCAAATCCTTGCGCGTCTCCACGGAATTCAGCCAGACGTAGTCGGCGCGGCCGTCTTCCACATAGGCGATGCAGCGCTCCAGCGCCTGCTCGAAATCTCCGCCTTCGGCGCCCAGGGTGTCGTTTCGGGCGCAGATCAGGAAATCCGGCGCCACCTCGTCGCGGGCGGCCGCCGCGGCCTTCATCTTGCCGACGTGTTCGTCCATGGAAATCACCCTCCGCCCTGCGAGGGTCGCCGATTTCTTGGGGGCTTCCTGGTCCTCGATATTCATTGCCGCCAGTCCGGCCGCGGCTATCTCCCGTACGGCAAAGTGGACGTTGACCGCATTGCCGAAACCCGTATCCGCATCGAGCTGGAGCGGAATGGATGTTCTCGAGGCGCAGTGCCGTCCGTGGTCTACCATATCCCTAAGCCCCAGAATTCCATTGTCCGGCACGCCCAACAGGAACGCCGCCATCTGCGACCCGGCGAGGAAGAAGGCCTCGTAACCGATTTCCTCGGCCATTCTGGCGTAAAGGGGACTGAAGCCGCCCGGCATGACCGTTACGCGGTCGCGGTCCAGGATTTCTCTCAGCGATTGACGTTTCTGGTGGGTGTCCGGCATCTCGCTCACCGTATGTCTCCGATAATTCGTTTCGCCCGCCCTCGCGCCAGTCTATGGTTTGGACCAGGATCGGCAATCCAAAGAAGGGGGGATCGATGCTGAAGCTCTATCACTTTTGGAGCTCGACCTGCTCCAAGAAGGTTCGCATAGCGCTGGCCGAAAAAGGCCTGGACTGGGAAAGCCGTCACATCGACCTCGGTCCGAAGCAGGAAAATACCGAGCCGTGGTACGTGAAGCTGAACCCCAACGGGGTCGTTCCGACCCTTGATCATGACGGCCGGATCATTATCGAATCCAACGTGATCATCGAGTATTTGGACGACATCTTCCCCGACGTCCGATTGCGGCCCGAGGATGCCTATGAGCGGGCGCAAATGCGCGTTTGGCTGGACCGGACCGAACATGTGGTCCACAGGAACGTCAATATGATCTCGTTCAACAGGCGGTTCCTGCCGCGCCTCGCCGAGAAATCGGATACGGAAAAGGAGGCGGTGATCAATCGGATGCCGAACCCGGAAAAGCGCCGGGAAATGCTGCGGCGGCTGAGGGCCGGCGTGTCGGTGGACGACGAGGCGCACGCCGAGGCCGCCATCGCCGGGGTGATGGACCTGATGGAGACGCAGCTCGGGCAGACGCCGTGGCTGGCCGGAGAAGAGTTTTCCCTCGCCGATATCTGCATCACGCCGTTCATCGAACGGTTCGGGGCCAACGAGCTGACCGCGCTGATCGACTGGCGGTCGCGGCCGGCGGTCGGAGACTGGTGGCGGCGCATCCAGTCCCGGCCGTCCTATGACGAGGGGATGAATTTCCCGAACCCGGCGGCGGCCTGAGTCCTCCTAGCGGGGCTCCACGCCAAACCTGTATCCGCTGCCCACGACGGTCAGGATGATCGCCGGGCGGCGCGCATCGGCTTCGATTTTCTTGCGCAGCCGGCTGATCAGCACGTCGATGACCCGCTCCGAGGGGCCGTCCTCGTCCCGGCTGATGGCGTCCAGGAGAAAGGCCCGCGAAAGCACCCGGTTGGGCGCATTGACCAATGCCGACAGCAGGTTGAACTCGGCATTGGTCAGCGGAATGACCTCGCCGTTCTTGCGTCTCAGCGTGTGTCCGGCAACGTCCAAAATGAAATCCGCGAACTCCACCGATTGCCGGCGCCGGGTATCGGCCGCCGTCCCCTCTCCGTCGGAGCGCCCCAACAGGTTCCGGATCCGCAGGACCAGCTCCTCCGGATCGACGGGTTTGTTGAGGTAATCGTCGGCCCCGACCTCCAGAGCGGTAATCCGGTCCTCCCGGCCCTTGCGCGCCGTCAGGACGATGATCGGCGTCCTGGACCGCGCCCGAACCTGCCGGGCGAGGGTCAAACCGTCCTCGTCCGGGAGAGTCAGGTCAAGGAGGACCAGATCAATGGACTCGCCATTGAGCAGGCCCAGCGTTTCCGTGCCCGTAGCCGCGGCGCTGACCCGAAACCCCTCTTTCTCCATATAGGCGGCCAAGAGGGATTGGACGAATTCGTCATCCTCGACAATAAGCAGGTGAGGTTTCATCCCTGAAAAAAATCTCTTGTTTTCAACCAATTATGATTTATTTGGATGCGATCCGCCGCTTTCTCTTCACATCAATTAACATATTTAACACACTTTAACATGGGCATTATGGCGCCTTTACCGGTGATCGACATTTGCGAACCAAATGTTTTCCGCCACCCGACGGCAAGGGGCAAGGAACGTGGCCGACAGCGAACTGAACCGTATTCTGCACGTGGACGATGAAAGCGATATCCGGCAGGTCGTCCGGCTGGCGCTGGAGACGGTCGGCGGTTTTACGGTCGAAGGATGCGCGTCCGGGCGGGAAGCGCTCGAAAAGGGCCCGCAATTCGAGCCTCAGCTGATCCTCCTGGACGTGATGATGCCCGGACTGGATGGTCCGGCAACATTCGAGGCGATGAAGGAAACCGACGGGCTGAGGGATATCCCGGTGGTGTTCGTGACGGCCAAGGCGATGCCGTCCGAGTTGCGGCGGTTCCTCGATATGGGCGCCGCAGGGGTCATCGCCAAACCGTTCGATCCCATGGCCATTTCCGGCCAGCTTCGTGAAATCTGGCGGCATGCCGTGAGTGGGCCGGAAGCAAAATTCGCCGAGAAATTCGAGGCGCTCCGCAAGGCCTATGCGGAGCGGCTGGATGAGCGTCTGAAAGAACTGGAAGGCCATCGCGACGCGCTTGCCTCGGCTTCCGCAAGCGGCGGCGAGACGGTGGAACGCATCCTGCGGGCCGCCCATAAGCTCGCGGGGAATGCCGCGACGTTCGGGTTTGCGGAATTGGGCGAAGCGGCGGCCGAGCTGGAAAAGGTGTGCGAAGGGGCCGGCAATGACGGCCCGCTACAGGACTCGATCCGCCAGGAGATCGTCGATCGCGTCGGCGCCCTGCGGGAGTTGATCGATTAGTGGTGCTCGGCATGCCGCGCTATATATTGGGCTGTTGTTTTTCGACGACTTTGTATTCAGCAGTCCGGATATTAGAAACAACCGGGTGATGTCCCCATATCATTCCTCGGTATTCCTTGTTCACGAACCGTCGACCGAGGAGGTGGCTCATGTCAATTGACCAGTTTCGGTCCCGGCTCAGGCCACCAGGTCTGCTGTACGTGGATGTGTACCCGTACCATCTTTCGCCGTCCGGAGAACTCGAGTTTCTGCTTCTAGAGCGGCGTGGCGATATCGTCTTGCCGAATGTTTGGCAGCCGGTGACGGGAAAAATCAAGGAAGGCGAAAAATTCAGTGAAGCGTTCATCCGGCAGGCCGCACAAAAGACGGGTCAGCGCCCTCTCCGCGTGTTTGCGCTCGACACCGTGAACACTTACTTCGACACTTACTATGACACCGTGATGCTTGTTCCCAGTGCCGCCTGCCAGCTTTTCGACAAGATCGTCGCGCTGGACGCAGATTTGCATGTCGAATTTAGATGGGTGGATCTGGCACAGTTCGAGGCGGTCGTGGAATTCGACCACCAGCGAGCAACGGCGCGCAAGATCAGCGCAATTGTCCTCGAACAGCCTGGGCAGGGCCACTACAGCGAAATTCCGGTGAGTTGAGATGGCCGATCTCGTTCGGGAATCGGCCGTTAGGCGGCACCGGTCTCGCCCGATCTCCCCAACGCCAAAAAAAGAACCGGAATTTCGGTATCCGAAACTCCGGTGGAAAGTTCATTGGGGGGGAATTCGTGTTAGCTGAAATGCATCAAATGAATTCGTTTCCATCGTCAGGCCGGAAATTCGACCTGAAGGAGGGCGATCGCCGATCTCCTATGCCGGGCAGTATAGCAGGGCGCTATCGAGAGCGGGTGAATGCGGTATTGACGGCATATGAACGGACGTTAACGGGCAGGCGAACTTGGATCAGTCGGTCTTCTTGTCCGCGCCCGCCGCGGTGAATTGCGCCAGAAAGGCTTTCTGCATCTGCTCGAATGCATCCAGCCCGCTTGGCAGCCAATTCTTGGCGAGGGCTTCAGGGTCCGCGGAGCCCAGATAATCCATCATCCGCTCCTCGACCTGCTTCATGATCGCCGCGTTCATTTGTTCGACCGGCGGAAGCCCGAAAAAGGCGCGCGCCTCCTCGGGCGTGCAGTCGATGTCGATAGAGAACTTCATCCTGGATGGCCCCCCGTGCCTTTTATGACTTGACCTTGACGTAGCTGCCGGGCGCAGGCTCGATGACCTTCAATTTGCCCGCACCGGGCGTGCGGGCGGCAACCTTTTTGCCGGATTTCCCGGAAAGCCACTTGTCCCAGTCGGGCCACCAGGAACCCGGCGTTTCGGTTGCCTCGCCGCACCATTCATCGAACGTGCCGTACGATTTATGTTTCGTATTGGTCCAGTACTGATACTTTCGCTTTTCCGGCGGATTGATGACGCCGGCAATGTGCCCGGAGCCGGCCAGCACGAAACGGACAGGCCCGCCGTAGAGGCCGGTTGCCTTGAAGACCGACGCGGCCGGGGCGATATGGTCTTCCCTGGATGCCTGCAGGTAGACCGGGACCTCGATGGCGGAAAGATCGACGGGCTCTCCCAAGACCTTGAACCGGTTTTTCGCCGCGAGCTTGTTGTCCTGATACATGTCGCGCAGGTAGTCCATCAGCAGGGCCGCCGGAAAACGGGTCGAATCGGCGTTCCAGAACAACAGATCGAATGCCGGCGGCGCCTTGCCCAGCAGGTAATTGTTGACCACGAAGTACCAGATAAGGTCGTTGGCGCGCAGCATGTTGAAGGTCGACGCCATGGACGCGCCGTCCAGGTAACCCTTGTCCGCCACCTGCTTCTCCAAGGCATCCACCTGTGCCTTGTCGGTGAACAGCCTGAGTTCGCCCGCCTCTTCGAAATCGACCTGGGCGGCGAAGAACGTGGCGGCGGCGATGCGGTCGTCCCCGTGGGCCGCCATGTAGGCCAGCGTGGCGGCGAGCAGGGTCCCGCCGATGCAGTAGCCTATCGCGGTCACCCGGCGTTCGCCGGTGGCCTGCTCGACCGCGTCCAGGGCGGCGAAAATCCCGTCCCGGATATAATCGTCGAAGCTCTTGTCGGCCATGGTCTCGTCGGGATTGACCCACGACATGACAAAGACCGAATACCCCCGGTCCGTTGCCCAGCGAATGAAGGAATTATCGGGCCGGAGGTCGAGGATGTAGAACTTGTTGATCCACGGCGGCACGATGAGGAGCGGTTTGGCGTATACTTTTTCGGTGGTCGGGTTGTACTGAACCAGTTGGAAGAACTCGTTCTGGAAGACCACGCCGCCCTCCGAGACCGCGACGTTCCTGCCGACCTCGAACGCATCCATGTCGGCCTGCTTGATGCTCAGCGTGCCGTCGCTGCTGCTGAAGTCCTCGATCAGATTCTTGAAGCCGTTGACGAGGTTCTCGCCGTTGCTCTCGGCGGTCTCCCTGACGACGACCGGGTTGGTGAGGGCGAAGTTGCTGGGGCTCAGCGCATCGATGATCTGGCGGCTGTAGAACTCCATCTTCGCCATGTCTTCCGGTTCCAGGCCGTCCATTTCGCCCACCAGCCGCTTGAGCCAGTTGGCGTTCAAGAGGTAGGACTGCTTGAAATAGTCGAAGATGGGATGCTCTTCCCAGGCCGGGTCCTTGAACCGGCTGTCACCGGGTTCCGGGCCGACGACCGGCTCGGCGTCCGCCTCCTGGTTGAACAGGCGCTGGGTCGTGTTGAGCCACAGCGACTGATAACCGCGCCAAAGCTCCATCTGTGCATCCATGACCTTGGCCGGGTCCAGCTTGGCGTTGGCCAGCGGACTTGCCCCGGGCGCCGTATCCTGATCGGCCTCGCCGCTCTTTTTCGATTTTGCCGCGCCGTCGGCCGACTCCGGGGACCATGCCTCCATCCAGGCGTTCATCGCCCGGCCATATCCTGCCGCCAGCTGCGTCATGCTTTCGGTCAGGTCGGGCGGGCCGGTCTCGCCCTTCTTGTTCTTGTTGGTTTCGCTGCTCATCGGGAGCCGTTCTCCGGGTCCAACGTGTCGGGATCAGTACATATGCTGTCCGCCGTTGACCGACAAGGTCGAACCGGTGATGAAACCGGCCTCGTCGGCAACGAGAAAGAGGACGGTACGGGCGATTTCTTCCGCCTTGCCCAGGCGGCCGACCGGGATCCTGGCAATGATCTTCTCGAGAACCTGCTCCGGCACGGCGGCGACCATGTCCGTATCGATATAGCCGGGGGCGACGGCGTTGACGGTGATGCCCTGCGCGGCGCCCTCTTGCGCCAGCGCCTTGGTGAAACCGTGAATGCCGGACTTGGCCGCGGCATAGTTCACCTGGCCGTATTGGCCGGCCTGACCGTTGATCGAGCCGATATTGACGATCCGGCCGAACTTGCGCTCGCGCATTCCTTCGATGACCGTTCGGCTCATGTTGAAGCAGGAGCCCAGGTTGGTATCGATGACCGCCTGCCAGTTCCCGGCATCCATCTTGTGCATGGTGCCGTCCCGGGTAATGCCGGCGTTGTTCACCAGGACCTCCACCGGGCCCAGTTCTTCGGTGATTTTCGCAACGCCCGCAACGCATTCGTCGAAATTCGAGACATCGAACTTGTACGCCGGAATTCCGGTCTCGCCGGTAAATTTCTGGGCGCGTTCGTCGTTGCCGCCATAGTTGGCCGCCACGGTGTATCCGGCGTCCTTGAGGGCAATGCTGATGGCGGCCCCGATGCCGCGGGTGCCGCCCGTTACTATCGCTACTCGGCTCATATTCTCTCTCCCCTGCTGAACGCCCGCGGAGCGCCGCCTGTTTCAGGCCGGACGTAGGGTCTCCGGGGCGGTGGGTTTACTTTAACATTCCGAAATACAATCGAAAAACCGTGCCACGCGGTCCGCGCCCTGGCATTGAGCCAAAAAAGAAGAGCGTGATACCGGGTGGGAATCACGCTCTTCTCTGGAAGCGTACTCGGCCGCTCAGGCGGAGACGAAGGGCTTTACGAAGCTCTCGACGGCCCCGTCGAAACGGCCCTTGATCGGCTCGAAGCTCTTGACCGCGGTGTCGGCGGCGATCTTGTTGAGCTTGGTGGTCTGGGCAATCACACGGTTGACCGAGGAGTTGACGGCCTCGACCTGCAGATCCATCAGTTCCTGCGGGTTCTTGACCGCGAAACTCTTCTGCAGCAGGTCCATGTTCTCGGCGGCCGCCTTTTTGGTGTAGTCGACCATGGAGGCGTAGTAGGCCTCGGCGCCGGCAACGGCGACGGAGGAAGCCGCTTCGACGGCCTCGATGTTGTCCTTGCCGTAGGACATCAGCTTGTCATAGGAGATCTTGGCGACGTCCATCTGCTCCTTGCCGTAGGCGCTGGCGTTCTTGTAGCCCTCGGCGGCGGCGTCGGCGCCGATGTTCATCACGTTCTTCAGAGTCTCCTGGCCGACCGAGCTGATGGTCTCGATGGTCTCGGCGGCGGCCTCGGCGGCGGGTTTCGCGGTGCTTGCTTTCGCTTGGGTGGTCATAACTGGCTCCTTACATCCAAAAGTCAGGCAAAACTCATGTTTTGCGTGACGAAATTTTGCATTGCAAAAAGACATATAATCCCCATGAATCCTCATGTCAACGAGTTTTTTTGCGTTGCAAAATATTTTGCACTACAAAATACCGGTCTTATATGTCAGACTGAAGACAAGATGCCGGCTTCGGGGTTTGCCGGCGGCCCATTTACGAGGACGGATGCATGGCCAAAGGGCAGAAGAATCCGGACGACGTCGTCATTATCAAGAAATACGCCAATCGGCGCCTCTACAATACGGCCGTCGCGGAGTTCGTCACTCTGGTCGATCTCCATAAGATGGTTAATGACGGCACCAACTTCGCGGTGAAGGACGCCAAGTCGGGCACCGACATAACCACCTCCATATTGGCTCAGATCATCGCCGAAGAAGAGAGCAAGGGGCACAACCTTCTGCCTCTCAACTACCTCCGGCAGCTCCTGAGCTTCTACAATGATGGTGTCGGTCAATACCTGTCCACCTATCTCGAACAGAGCATGGATAACTTCTCCAACAATCAGCAGCATATCATGCAGCAGATGCAGGAGATGTTCGGCGGTGCCGGCGCTATGCAGCAGTTCAATGAAATTGGCCGCCGGAACCTGGAAATTCTCCAGCAATCCATGGCCATGTTCTCGAATTCCAACAGCGGGTCCACCGCGAACGGCAACGGCCAACATTCTCCGAGCAACGGAAAAGAGCCGTCCACCACCGAGGATGAGGACCGGCAGTCGGAGATCGACCGTCTCCAATCACAACTGGCCGAGATTCAACAACGGCTGGATGACCTCTCCAGCGGAAGCTGAACCCCCGTCCCCGTGAATTTTAGGAGCTAGCCCGCCAAGTGGACAAAATCGTATCCAAGAAGAGCTTTGGGTTTGACGATCTTGCCGTCGGCATGACCGGCGAATATTGCCGGATATTGACCGAGCAGGATATCGAGGGATTCGCCCAAGTCTCGGGCGACGTCAATCCGATCCATCTCGACGAGGAGTATGCCAAGGCATCGATTTTCGGTGACCGGATCAGCCACGGCATCCTCACCGCGGGTTATATCTCGGCGACATTCGGGGCCGAATTTCCGGGCCCCGGCTGGATCTATGTAAACCAGTCGCTGCGCTTCAAGGCCCCGGTCAAGATCGGCGACCAGGTCGACACCCAGGTAACGGTGTCGAAGCTGGTGCCGGAGAAGAAATTCGTCGAATTCAAGACCGTCTGCAAAGTCGGGGAGTCGGTGGTTCTCGACGGCGAGGCGACATTGATGGCGCCGAAATTGGCGGGCTAGGCCGCACCGGCCGGCCTCGGCAACAACCAGTTGACACCATGCCGGGCCCGCGGCGCCCGGCTGACGAGGAGGAAGAAGTGGCACAAGTTTCAGATATCGTAATTGCGAGCGGCGCCCGCACGCCCATCGGGTCGTTCAACGGCGCCTTGGCGTCCATGGCCAGCCACGAGTTGGGCGCGCTGGCGATTGGCGCGGCTCTCGACAAGGCGGGTGTTTCGCCGGACGACGTCTCCGAGGTCGTCATGGGTCAGGTGCTCACGGCGGGCGCCGGCATGAATGCGGCCCGTCAGGCCTCCATGGCGGCGGGCGTGCCGCAGGAAAGAACGGCTTACGGCGTCAATCAGGTTTGCGGGTCCGGTCTTCGGACCATTGCGCTCGGCGCGCAGGCGATCGCCGTCGGCGATGCCTCGGTCGTCGTGGCGGGCGGCCACGAGAGCATGAGCCAGGCGCCCCACGCCGCTCACCTCCGGGACGGCCAGAAGATGGGCAGTCTCGAGTTCGTCGATACCATGATCAAGGACGGGCTGTGGGATGCCTTCAACGGCTACCATATGGGCGTGACCGCGGAGAACGTCGCCGAACAATGGCAGATTACCCGCGATCAGCAGGACGAATTCGCGGCCACCTCGCAGCAGCGCGCCGAAGCGGCGATCGAAGCCGGCAGGTTCGCCGATGAGATCGTTCCGGTGACCATCAAGACCCGCAAGGGGGAAACCGTCGTCGACACCGACGAATACCCTCGCGCGGGAACCACCACCGAGTCACTCGGCAAGCTGCGGCCCGCTTTCGACAAGGAAGGCACGGTGACCGCGGGCAACGCATCGGGCATCAATGACGGCGCCGCGGCGACGGTGTTGATGACCGCCGGGGAAGCGGAGAAGCGGGGGATCGCGCCGATGGCCCGGATCGCATCCTGGGCAACGGTCGGTCTTGACCCGGCGGTTATGGGGGCGGGGCCGATCCCCGCCAGCCAGGCCGCTCTCGAGAAAGCCGGCTGGAGCGCCGACGACGTCGACCTCGTCGAAGCAAACGAGGCGTTTGCCGCGCAGGCGTGCGCGGTCGCCAAGGAGCTCGGACTCGATGCCGGGAAGGTGAACGTCAACGGCGGCGCCATCGCGCTTGGACACCCCATCGGCGCGTCGGGCACCCGGATCATGGTAACGCTGCTCCATGAAATGGCCCGGCGGGACGCCAAGAAGGGCCTCGCGACGCTGTGCATCGGCGGGGGCATGGGCATCGCCATGTGCGTCGAGCGCGACTAGGGCACTTTCGGCTTCCGCTAGATCGGCTCTAAAGGCGGAAACGGATAGAGACGGCGCTGCCCGAAGGCGGCGCCGTTTTCATTTGTGTCGCGCCCGCTAATTGTATAATATCCGAATATTCTGGTATGATAATACCATACGAATAGAATTACCGGCGGGGGACGAGACGGGAGGCATTGATGGCGGACAGGTCCGCTGCCGGCGCCAAGCCAACGACGACCGGAGGTTCCTCCAAACCGGCCCGGCGGGGAATACAGGTGATCGCCCGCGCGGCCAATATTCTCAGGACCCTGGAAGCCGAAAACCAGGGCCTGTCGCTGAGCCAGATTGCCGAGCGGGTGGGCCTTGCCCGGCCCACGGTGCAGCACATCGTCGCCGAGTTGCAGCAGCAGGACCTGGTCATGCCGGCGGGACCGCACTCGGGATTTCAGTTGGGACCGGGGCTGGTGAGGCTGGGG
>CAZUGT010000172.1:0-18328 GCA_964620095.1 uncultured Rhodospirillaceae bacterium
CTGATCACCCCGCCGTTCGGGCTCAACGTCTTCGTCATCAAGGCGGAAGCGCCGGATGTTGCGCTCAAGACGATCTATGCGGGCGTCACGCCGTTTATCTTGGCGGACCTGGTCCGCCTCGTACTGCTGATCGCGTTTCCCGTCATCGTTTTGTTTTTGCCCAACACGATGCCGTGAATGGCCGGAGAGGACCCGTCATGACCGCCAACAATCCCATGTACGGCGCCAACGAGTTCAAGCTCGGCGTCTTCCGGATGAACTGTGAAGGCGGCCTCGCCATCACCAAGGCGCCCGAGCGCTGGCAAGCCAGGTGGGAGGATGTGGAAGCGGTCGCGAGGATGGTCGATGCCGCGGGCTTCGAACTCATTCTGCCGCTCGCCCGGTGGCGGGGCTATGGCGGGTCCATCGACAATGCCGCTCTATCCTATGAAACCCTCACCCAGGGCGCCGCCCTCGCGGCCGTCACCGATAACACGTCCGTCTTCGTCACCGTGCACGTGGCCCTCGTGCACCCCGTCTTCGCCGCCAAGGCGGTCGCCACGATCGATCACGTCAGCGGCGGGCGGGCCGGCCTCAACATCGTCTGCGGCTGGAATCAGGAAGAGTTCGACATGTTCGGCACCGAACTGATCGACCACGACCGGCGCTATGACCAGGGTTTCGAATGGTATGACATTTTCGTGCGCCTGCTGTCGGGCGAGCGATTCGATCACGAGGGCGAGTTCTACTCGATCAAGGACGCCTACACGTCTCCCGTCACCGTTCAGCAGCCGCGCCCGGTGACCATGTCGGCCGGCGGGTCGCCGACGGGCCGCGCCTTCGCCGCCAAGGCCGCGGATTTCCTGTTCGCCGTGCCGAGGGATCTGGACCATGCCCGTCAACTGGTTTCCGAAATCGAGGAGACATCCTCCCGGGCCGACCGGCACGCCGGCATTTTCGGCATCTCTCATGTCGTCTGCCGGGAAACCCAAAAAGAGGCGGAGGAATTCTACGACTACTACGCCGTGGAGATGGCCGACAACGAGGCGGTCGACAACTGGGTTGGCGCCAAGCAGGCGACGTCCGCCTCGATCCCGGACGAGGTGTACCGGCAGCGCCGCCGGGTGGCGGGGGGCCACGGGTCCGTACCGTTGATCGGCACACCGGACAAGGTGGCGGCGGATCTGATCGAACTGCACGAAGCCGGCTTTGCCGGCACCACGGTGAGCTTCTTCGATTTCAGGAATGAGCTTCCCTTCTTCATCGATCGCGTGCTGCCTTTGCTGGAGGACGCCGGCCTGCGCCGGCCGGTCGGGCAGGCCTAGCCGGGCCAGCGAAGCGCCCAACGGCGCGATCACTATATGGGTTACGGCACCTACAATGCCTCATTCCACATTGCGGCCCGGAAACGTCTCACGCCGCCTGCGGTGATGCCGGAGATTTAGGTCCGGGCGAGGTTGCCGGCTATGCTTAACCGATATCCTTGTTCGATTCCGCCGGCCCGAACCGAAGTCGCATAAGGCGGGTCAAGCGCAGGCCTGGGGGTCTCCGTCCGTCGAGCGTGATGACCGGAGATCGCGGTTCATCCAACGCACCGTGTTTTCAATGCCGCCGAAGGAGAACAGATGAACGGACGCCGAGCCCGAATTCTGCCGAAGAGCATCGCCGACCGCCACAATTGACGGCGCCGGGTCGTGATTCTTTGCCAGTCGGGACGCCGCCGTGAGTTTGCGGCCGAGCCCGCTTTTCGGGGTCTTCACGCCGCACCTCAAGGCGTAGCGCAAAATGGATTTTGCGGAGGCCGGCCCTGCGAAACCGAGCCGCACGTGGGTACCGGGCCAGCGCTCCCAGGTGCTGGTTAGCCAGTCTACGATGGTGCCGGGACTGAAGCAGAATTGGGTGACGATCTCGACGCCCAATCCCTGCTCCTTGGCCGCCGCCAATTTTTCCCCGAGCGCAGTCCAGAGTCTTGCGTCGGAAATCTTCGGATGTCCTTCCGGGTATCCGGCCACCCCAATCCTCTTGATGCCGTAGTCGGTCGCCAATCCGCTCTCGATCAATGCCAGTGCGGAATCGAATTCGCCGCGGGGCGGGTGGAGGTCCCCGCCGATGACGAGTACCCGGGAGACGTCCGCTTCCTGGTTCGCGCGCGCAAGGTATCCCACCATCTCCGTTCGCGTCGCGAAGTATCGCGTGGCGATGTGGAGAACCGGTTCGAGCCCGTTTGATCGGACGATCCCCGCGGTTTCGATCTGCTGGTCCAACGAAACGTGTGGAAGGGTGCTCAGGAATACCTCCGTTCCCCCGTCGAGAACCGACGCCGCGGCCTCGATTTCCGCCGGCTTCGGCAGGGTGGCCTCCAGAGACCAGGTGCTTCCGAGCAAATCCGTCATGGGGCTGGTTAGTTAGTGGGTGGATGCCGTGGCCGCAACTGGATTATCGTTGGGCAGGTCACTGATAACATGGATTGCATACTTCATCTAGTGGGATAAAGTGGGCAGCAAAGGTTTAGACTGCCCCGGGGGATCGCGTTGTGAAATACAAAGCCTATGCGGCCACGATGCAAAGCGTTTGGATCAGCGAAGACGAGGGGGAAAGCTGGAGCCGGCTGCCCACGCCGACCGGCGGATTTTACAACGAGGCGAGATGCTGGTCGGTCAACACGCACCCGGCCCGGCCCGGGGAGGTGCTGGCGGGGACCGACCAGGGCCTTTACCGGTTCACCGAGGACAACGGCCGGTTCGACTACATCCCGTCTCCCATGGATTCGCTCCACATTCTGCAAATCGCGCGCGCGCCGAACGATCCGGGCTTCATCGTCTGCGGCACGCGGCCGGGCGAGATATTCATCTCGGAGGATGATGGCGGGACCTGGACGCGCACCAATCTGGATGCGTCAACCGAGTGCTGGTTCATCAACACCTGCCGCGTGACCTCGATCCATTTCGACCCCAAGCACGAGGATACCATCTGGATTACCGTCGAAATCGACGGGGTAATCCGTTCCGACGACCGCGGCAAGACGTGGCAATTGATGATCGAGGGACTGCACGACAACGATACCCACGATTTGGTGTTTCTCGACGAGGGCGGCGAGCGAACCATCCTTTGTTCGACCGAGGATGGGCTGCACAGGTCGCGGGACAACGGCGCGACATGGGAGCAGTTGAGCATCCCGCTGGCGAGATGGGACTATTTTCGAAGCATCAAGCAGCCCGCGGCGAACTCTCCCGTCGTGATCGCGTCGGTGGGCGACAGGCCGTCGGGCGAGGCGGGGCAGTTTCTCATCAGCCGCGATTTCGGGGAAAGCTGGGCGGAGTGCGCGCTGTCCCACGAACCCAACTCCACCTTGTGGTCCATCGGGACCAACGCCGCCGACACCTCGCTGCTTTTCGCGGCGACCATCTTCGGGCAAATTTTCAAGAGCACGGATGGCGGCGAAAGCTGGACAAAGGCGGACCGTGAACTGGGCGAAATCCGCATGATCACCTGGGCGCCCGTGTAAGGAGGCATTGTCATGTCGCTCTTTCTGTACAAGCCGCACGTAGAGGGACCGGACGGGAAGATCACCACGCCGGATATCGTGATCGACCGGATGTTCGTCGGCGGCGCCCCGACGCCCCTGACGGTTCTGACAACCGAGCTCTATCACCAGGCGGAGCCGGGCGAGCAGGCAAGTTCGACGTATGCGCTCACCGCATTGGGCGGCGGCGCGCTCATCTCGCCGGTCGTGCGGCTGGCGTCCGGGAGCATCGTTCCGGCGCGAAAGGCCTGGCGCCTGAGGAATCTGAGCGGTCACCTCGATGCCGTCGCGCTCAATGGACGATCCCTCGACGAGGTTGGCCTGCCGTCCGAGTTGATCTCGGAGAACGGCGGTTCGGGGGACGTTCTTCCGCGCGGCTTCCTGGCGGTCTGCGGGAACTCGGTGCCGGGAGACAGGGCGACATTATCGGACGGCGAACTCGGCCGGTCGCTCGACCATCGGGTCGTTCTGGAGGACGTCACGACTGACCGGTGGGACGGCCGAAGACCGGACCCGCGTTATTCCGTCGGGCCGACCAAAAGGGACGTTCCCCACTTCATCTGACGCCTGCGCGGTCCCTACTTTCTGTACGATTCCCGCGCCGTGACCGAGATCGGACAGGGCTCCACAGTGCAGGCGATTTCCGTCTGAACGTGGCGCTCCACCGCCGGCTTCCTGCTGCCGCCGTCCGGTTCGCCCCAGGTCAGCGAAACCTCCGTGCCGGGGGCGGCCGCGTCTTCGTCCAGCAGGGCCAGGGAGATCCAGCCGGCGACGTTGGACGTGTAGACCGGATAGTGGGACAGTCCGGCCGGTTTGCCGTCCCTGGTCACGAGATCATAGGGGCAGGTCGCGTAGTGAGATGCGGGTATGTCGAGGAACTTGTACCGGTCGCCCTCATCGAACATGGAAGCGAATACCTTCAGCACGTCGTCCTTGTTCCACCGCAGCGTCACCTTGTGCTTGTGCGGCTGATCCTTTTTCGCCTCCAACGCGTCGCGCCCGATGAAGTCATGATCGAACTTCACGATATGGCCGTAGCCCAGGTCGTAGGGGGTGAGGTAGTAATCCTCCACGTCGTCGCTGACCAGCGAGCCGCCCAATGACAGGTTGGCCTCGAAACTCGATGCGGGCAGCCACCGCCGGTAATCGGCAAGATCGTCGCCGGAATAGATCGCGGGAAGCGGCGAGGGGAACCACCCCGATTCATGGGCGACGGTCGAATAGGTTCTGGAACCGGCGGCTCTGATGCCGTATTCCCGGCCGGCTTCGAGGATGGCGTCGCGGATGAGGCCGTAGTCGTCGAACGGGCCAAAGAGTTCCAGGCCGACGGCGCCGGCCATGCCGTGCCGCAGCGCCCGTACCCGCCGGCCGGCCACGTTGATCTCACCCATCCGGAAGAATTTGAACTGCTCGATCGGCCCGCCGTTCAGTTTCTCCAGGATCGACCAGGCATCGGGACCTTGGACTTCGAACCTGTACCCCTTGCGCCGCCCCTTGTTGTCAAGCGCGCGCATGTCGAGGTCGAAGGAGACGTCGAATCCCTCCTTCTCGGCGTGATACATCACCCAGTTGGCATTGCTGGGCTTGTTGACGATATTGGCTTTGTCCTCCTCGAGGATGAAGATGATCGCGTCGCCGACCACGTAGCCGTCCGGCGTGCAGTGGACGAATTGCTTGGCGAGATCGCGCTGCCAGTTGGCCATCGAATTTACGGCGAGGCGCTCGCACAATTTCCTGGTGTCCGGACCCTCGACATAAAGATCGGTCATGTGGAACGACTGGTCGAACAGGACCGCGCCGTTGCGCCAGGCCTCCTGCTCGTCGCGCCAATTGCTGAACTCGGAGGTGATGGGAAACTGGTAGGGTCCGGCCGCGGCGTTTCGCAGCATATCCACCGGGTTGCCTATCGAGTTGATCTTGTCTTCGAGTGTTTCAATCGCCATTGACCTTCTCCCCTTCCGGAAGCGGTGAGCATGCAGCCGCGAGCCTTTTCTGTTTACTAATGGGCAGATAATGGGCAATACTGCAAGAGAATTTTCCAGGTTTCCTGCCAACGAATTGAATTCGCCCGCCGGTCATGTATCGCGCCAAGGGCAGCGTCATTTCGGCGGTTGACGATCTGGATCATCTGCCTCCGTACGCCATTCCCGTCGGACATCGCCTGAACGCCACATGGTTCTTCACCTTCTCGACAAACCGGACAAGCTGGCCGCGGCAATTCGGGCCTTTTGCAAGAAGCACAAAATTGCGGAATCGACCTTCGGCCGGCTTGCGGTCAACGACGGCAAGCTTGTCGGCCGCATATCGAGCGGCAGCCGCATCGAGTCCCGGACCGCCCAGCGAATCGCCGAGTTCATCGGGCGGGCCGACCGGGGCGAGATAGAACTTCGCGGCCGGCCGCGCCGAAAGAAGGCCCAGTCCAATGCGGAGACCATGGCCGAGCTCATCAGCCAGGAAACCTCGATCCGCACGCCGGGCAGTTTCGCCTTTCATGAGCAGCGCCAACGCTACCACGTGTTCGCCGGCACGACGAACGAGTCTTGGGTTCTGGCGGACCGTGTGGCCGAGGAACTCAAGAATCTACAGCCCGGCCCGCAGGGCATCCGCCTGTTCTACACGCCCATGGACAACGGGATCACGTTGACCCGCACTCTGCGCGCCTTGAACGCCACGTTGCCCGACACGCCGGTGCTTGTCGTCTTGAAGGGGCGCGGACTGGAGGATCTCCGCAACACGATGGGGCGGCTCGTGGACCGGCTGGCGGAGCATCCGCTAAGCGTTTTCGTCATGACCAATATGTACCTGTGGGAAGCGCTGGATCTCGAGAAGAAGTCCGACGACTGCCCCGAGGACCTGATCTGGCGGGACGTGGCGCTCGATGGCGACCGGAGCTATGACTTCCAGAAGCAGGTGGCGGCGCTTTATGAAGATCTCTCGAAGGAATGGGTCGTCTACCAGGGCGAGCACGCGCAACCGGTCTACGCCGCGCCGAGCGTGGTGACGATTTACCGAAAGGACCGGCGGGCCAACCTGAAAGGCATCATTCCCAGCCACGGAGAGGGTGTCCGGGAGTACGATTATTGTTTGCTCAATCACCCCTACCTCCACAGCCACACCATGAAGTTCAGGATCGACTACGTTCTGAGGCCCGTGGTCGAACGATTGGCGCCGGGCGGGCAGATGACCGTCATCCAGTCGCATGGAGACGATCCCGCCCATGAAATCGTGCGCGGCGTATGGCCGAAGCAGCGGATTCCGTTCGTAAACCGCTACGACATTCTGCGCGATTTCCGTAAAACGCTGGGCGCCCGGCAAAGCGGCTACAGGTTCAGCGGCCTGACCGACGCCCGTTCCCTGTTCCGGTTCGACATGCATACGCTGCCGTCGATGGACGAACACGAATTGGGACTGCTCTCCCTCTCTTCCGCCTGGAACAATGCGCTCTATTTCGTCGAGGTGAAGGAGGAGCTGGCGCAACAGGTGATGGCCCGGGACTCGCGCTATCTGGACGTGGTGCGCGAGGTACTCGTCAGGCACGGCGGGATGTGGTTCGTGAACGAAACATTTACCGTGACCCGTAAGCGGCAGGGCTGAATGCAGCAACTCGACAAATCGGAGTTCGGGAAACTGGAGATGTGCTTTCGTCCGCAATCGGCGGCGATCATCGGTGCGTCGACGGATCCGATGAAATTCGGCGGACGCGCGTTGAAATTCTGCCTGGAACGGGGGTATGGGGGCCGGCTCTACCCGGTCAATGCACACAACGAAATCGTCCAGGGCATCGAGGCGTATCGGTCCGTCTCCGATCTTCCCGAGGCCCCGGATATCGCCGTGATTGCGGTGCCCGCCGCTTCGGTACGCGAGAACCTGATAGCTGCCGGAGAGAAGGGCGCAAGCGTTGCCATCGTCTATGGCGCGCAGTTTGCGGAGGCGGGCACCGAGGGACGGGTCCGGCAGGACGAGCTGCTGAGGATCGCCAAGGATCATGACATGAGGATGATCGGGCCCAACTGCATGGGGGTGATTTCGCTGGCGTCCGGTTTCGTCGCCAGTTTTACCAGCGCGCCCGAGCATCATGGCGGCAATGGCTGGCCGGTGGCGGGGGATATCTCCGTTGCAAGTCAGTCCGGCGCGGTCGGCATTCAGATATTTGCGCAACTGCGCGACCGAGGATTGGGACTGGCCAACTGGATATCCACCGGAAACCAGGCCGATATCGATATCTGCGACGCGATCGCGTTCTATGCCGGCGATCCCGCGACGAAGACGATTGCCGTATACATGGAAGACGCCAGCCGCGGTTTGAAGCTGGTTCAGGCGCTGGAACTGGCGCGGCAATCGAGAAAGCCCGTGGTGGTTCTCAAGGTCGGAACCACGCCCCAGGGCGGCGAGGCCGCGACCGGGCACACCGCGTCGGTATACGTCGAAGACCGGGTCGTCGAGGATCTGTTCCGCCAATTCGGTGTTTTGCGCGCCGGATCAATCAATGAAATGATCGATCTGGCCGCCGCCTGCAACGCCCGCGCTATTCCGGCTTCCCCCGAAGTTGCCGCCGTCTCGGTTTCCGGCGGAGGGGCCGTGATGATATCCGATGCCGCGGCCAAGAACGGCCTGGAGCTGCCCGAGTATCCCGCGGACGCGCTGGCCGGTCTCAAACAGACCAACTCGTTCGTCAACGACCGCAATCCCATCGACATCTCCGCGCCCTCCATGAGCAACATGGAAATTACCGGCGGTCACCTGAAATGGGGGCTCGAGCGCGACCCGCGGACGATGCTCGGTTATATCAGCCACGTGCCCCTGGTTCCCCGGACCCGCGACGGGATCATGTCGCGGATGCTGACGTTTCAAGCCGGTCACCCGGACAAACTGATCGCCATCGCGGCGAACCTCGAGAGCGAAGACCGCGCCGATCTGGTCCGGAGCGGTATCGCCGTATTCGACGATCCAACCGTCATGACGGAGGCGGTCGCCAAGCTGGTGCGAACCGGCAAGTCATTCGAAAACCCGCCAACGGCGCCGCTGCCGCCGGGTGAGCAGGCGGAGAGTCTGGACAAGGTCATCGATATCCTTCGAGAGACAGGCATCGAAGTGCTGACGGACGCGCCCGTGGCATCGGCGGAGGACGCCGTGTCCGCGCTCGAGGATTACAAGGCCATAGTGCTCAAGTTGACGGCGGCGGGGCTGAAACACCGGACGGAGCTGGACGGCGTGCGGACCAACCTCTCGGTGCCGGCGGCGGCGGAAGCCGCCTATGGCGATTTGGCGAAGCTGGCGGAGGAGCACGCCGGAAACTGGCCGGACATCCATGTCACCTGGAGTCCTCATATCAACGGTGTGGAAGTCTTGCTGGCCGTCCGAAGCGATCCGCATTTCGGGCCTCTCGTCATGCTCGGCTCGGGCGGGATTCTGTGTGAATTGCTGGATGACCTGAAGTACCGCAAGCCGCCATTCGGCGACGGCGAAGCCCGCGCCATGATCAAGGAAATAAGCGCCGAACGCATGCTGGACGGCTGGCGCGGCGCCGGTCCGGTGAACCGTGATGCCCTGGCAGAATTGCTGGTGGGGATGTCGAAGGTCGCTGATCGGCTGCCGTCCTTGGAAATCAATCCGCTGTTCGTGACGGCGGATCGTCTCGTGGCGGCCGATCTGGTCGTGGATCTATGAACTGCCGCGGAGCCAATCCGAATGGAGGCGTGAGATCATCCGATGTTGGAATCTAAGCGGATAATCATAACCGGCGCGGCGCAAGGGATCGGCGCCGCCCTGGCTTCGGGTTTCGCCGGGATGGGCGCCAAGGTGGCGGTCTGTGACCTCGCCGATCCGGCGGACGTCGTTCGGCGAATTGCGTCGGACGGCCAAGAAGCAATTGGAATCCAGGCGGACGTTACCAGTCTCGATGACTGCAACCGGATGGTCGCCGAAACCGAGGAAACCTTCGGGGGAGTCGACGGGCTGGTTTGCAACGCGGCCCTTTTCTCGGCCCTGCCGAGTCAGATGTACGACGAAATCGATCCCGAACTCTGGGATGAGGTCATGCGGGTCAATGTCAAGGGACCCTGGCTGTGCGCCCGGGCGGCCGTTCCCGCCATGGAACGGGCCGGCGGCGGATCGATCGTCATGGTTTCCACCAACCGCATCTTCCACGGATATCCCGGTCTGCTGCACTATGACGCATCCAAGGGCGGGGTGCTGGCGATGACCCGCTCGCTGATCCGCGAACTTGGACCGAGGGACATTCGCGTCAACACCATCGCCCCCGGGCTGACCATGAGCGAGGGCGTTCTGGCCCGCGACGGCATCGAGGACAGAAAGGGGGCCATCGCCGCCGGGCGATCCTTGTCGCGCGACCAGGAGCCTGGCGATCTGATCGGGCCGGCCGCATTTTTTCTCAGCGATCACGCGGGTTTCGTAACCGGCCAGTGTCTGATCGTCGACGGCGGCGGAATCACCGGCTGAGCAATCAACTGCTTGAGAAGGACAAGAAATGGCGATCGTCAGCATCACGATCATCGAGGGCCGCGACCAGGAGACGAAAAGCCTGCTCATCAAACGGATGACCGAGGCGGTGATCGAAACGCTGGATGCGAAACCCGGACAGGTCCGGGTGACCATCAACGAAGTCCGGGACGGGGCATACGGCGTCGGCGGCAATCCGGTGTTCATAAACCGACAGGAATGAATTTCGCCCGATCCCGCGGCGGCCAAAAACCATTTTGAAAGGTCTCACTAGTGGGATAAAGTGGGCAACAATAACAGCCAAATGGGAGGAAATGGGCATGCCCCATGATGTGAAAATCCCCGGCTACGTGATCGAAAGGATCATGGCCAAGCGGGGACGGCTGGAAGTATTCGACACGTTCGAAGCGCCCAAGACCGCGCTCCTCGTCATCGACATGCAGAATTTCTATGTGGCCGAGGTGGACACGGCGATTTCGATCGTGCCCAACATCAATCGGCTTGCCGCGGCATGCAGGGAGAAGGGGGCGCCGGTCATTTGGGTGATCATGCGCTGCGCCGAGAACGAAGGCGCGCCGAGCCAATGGCAAATCTACCACGAGTATTTCTTCACCGAGGCGAAGGGCCGGAACCACCTGACCAAACTCAGCCCCGGCAACGAGGGCTACGAGATTTATCCCGATCTCGAGGTCAGGGACGAGGACCAAATCGTCACCAAGAGACGCTTCTCGCCGTTCATCGTCGGCGCCTCGGATTTGCACGACATTTTGCAGGGTAAGGGTATCGAGAACCTGATCGTGGCGGGCACGGCGACCAACATGTGCAGCGAATCCACGGCCCGCGATGCGATGATGCTGGACTACAAGGTGGTGATGGTCGAGGACGCGAACGCGGCGCGGTACGACGACGATCACCTAGCCGGATTGACCTCGTTTTACCAATCCTTCGGCGACGTGAGGACGACCGACCAGACCATAGAAATGCTTGTGTGAGACGATGGCCGCCCCATCGGAGATCCGGGTGGAAACGAACGGCAGTGCGGGAATTATCCGTTTCGCCAGACCCGAGGCGCGAAACGCGCTGACCGAACGGATGCTCGCCGAGACGCGGGCGCAGATGGAAACCTGGGAGAGCGACGGCGCCGTCACGGCCGTGATTCTGACCGGCGACGATACGGCCTTTTGCGCGGGCGGAGACGTCAAGAATACGGCCGCGAGCGAGATGGCCCCGTTCGACAAGTACCGCTACCGCCATACCCAAAGCGGCCTGCACAATTTCATGCGCTTTTTCGTCAACTACACCAAGCCGGTGATAGCGGCGGTGGAGGGCCATGCCCTCGGCGGCGGGATGGAGGTCGCGCTCCGCTGCGACTTCATCGTCGGGTCCGAAACGGCGAGTTTCGGCATCACCGAGGCCAAGCTCGGCCTGTTTCCGATTCTGGGCGGCGCCTGGTCCCTGGCCCGAGCGATCGGGGAGCGCAAGGCCAAGGAACTGGCATTTACGGGAAGGCGGATGGACGCGGACGAGGCGCTCGCCTTGGGTGTTCTCAATCATGTGGTGCCCGCCGGCGAAGCGGTATCGAAAGCGGTGGAAATCGTCGCCGAGATGGGCGCATCGGCGCCTCTGGCCGTCATGGCCGTCAAACAGGCGATCGACCGGGCGCCCTATCAGACATTCGAGCAGGCGCTCAACTCCGGCGGCGACCTCTCGGCGTTGTTGATGTTCTCCGAGGACCGCAAGGAAGGACTCGCGGCCTTCATCGAGAAACGCAAACCGGTCTGGAAGGGCAAATGACCCGCAAGTACGACGCCATAGTCATCGGCGGCGGCCACAACGGCCTGACCTGCGGCGCTTATCTGTCCCGCGCCGGCAAGAAAACGCTGGTGCTGGAACAAAAGCCCTATGTGGGCGGTGCGAGCGTCACCGAAGAGTTCAGTCCCGGCTTCCGCGCCTCGACCTACTCTTTCATCATGGGTCACCTGCACCCGAAGGTCATCGAGGAGTTGGAGCTGAGAAGGTTCGGCCTCGAGTATTATCCCCAGCCGAACGTATTCAATCCGACGGAGGACGACGGGATCGTGTTCTCCAAGGATCCGGTCAAGACCCGGGAACAGATCGCACGGTTCTCGAAGCACGACGCCGACAACTACCCCAAGTTCTTCGAGCGCCTCCAGTCGACCATCGAAATCCTGCGCCGGCTGCAGATGGAGACCCCGCTCAATCCCTTCCGCAAGGATCTGTCGGGGCGGTGGAAGACCGCGCGGTTTGCCTGGCGTTATCGCAACGCCGAAAAGGAGGTGTACAACCTTCTGCATGCGCTTTCGATGAGCGCGCACGACTATGTCAGCCGCTGGTTCGAAAACGACCTAGTGAAGGCGAAGTTCATGTTCTGGGCCACCATTGGCGGCAATGTCGGCCCCTACAGTCCCGGGACGGCCTTCTACCTCGTGACGCACCTGATTGGCCAAACCGGGATGAGCTTCTGCAAGGGCGGAATGGGCGCCATCGCGGACGCCATCGCGGCTTCGGGCGCCGCGCATGGAATGGAGATCCGGTGCGATTCGTGGGTCGATGAAATTCTGGTGCGCGGCGGAAAGGCCGTCGGCGTGCGTCTGAAAACCGGCGAAGAGATACACGCCAGCCGGATAATTTCCAACGTGAACGTCAAACGCACCTTCCTGGACATGGTGGACGAATGCCATCTGCCGGAAGAATTCGTGGATGACGTAAGGGGTTTCAGATCCCGTGGAATGGGATTCAAATTGCTCTTGGCGGTGGACCGGCTGCCCCAATACAAGGGCTTCAGCAAGGAGAAGACGGGGACCGAATATCCCGCCTATGTCCATATCTGCCCGACGCCCGAGTTTCTCGAACAGGCCTTTCATGACGCAAAATTCGGCTGGTATTCCACCGAGCCGTTTCTCTCCCCGAACGTGCCCAGCTATACGGACCCGACATTGGCGCCGGACGGCAAGCACGTCGTCGTCATCCAGGGCGGCGTGACCCCGTACGAATTGCGCAACTCGAACTGGGACCACGAGGGGCCGCAATTGGTCAAGAACGCCTTCGGGGTGCTGGACCGGTTTGCGCCGGGATTCTCCGACAGCGTGATGGACTACAAGCTCTTGACGCCGAAGGACATCGAAGCGGATATCAACCTGCCCGGCGGCAATTCGCAGCATGGAGAGCTGACGCTGGACCAGCTGTTTTTCATGCGGCCGGTACCCCGTTACGCCGACTATCGCTCACCCGTGCACAATCTGTACCAGTGCGGCGCATCGACGCATCCGGGAGGCGCCGTATCCGCCGTGCCCGGGCACAACGCCGCGCGCGAAATTCTCAGAGACTGGAAGTGGTACCAATGACGGCGCGGCCGGGTTCGAGAACCGCCTCACCAATGGGCCGGTCCGCCCATGTTTGATGCGGTCCTCATCGGTTTGGCTCAGGTCTTCAGCTGGCCCGCCATCGGCTATCTGGGATTTGGCATATTCCTGGGTGTCTGGCTGGGGGCCTTGCCCGGGATCGGCGGAGTCACCGGCCTGATCCTGCTGCTGCCGTTCACCCATACGATGGAGCCGGTCTCGGCCTTTGCATTGATGCTGGGCATGTTCGCGGTCACCACGACCAGCGACACCATCGCATCCGTCATGTTGGGTATTCCGGGCACCGTTGCATCTCAGGCGACCATATTGGACGGCTATCCGCTGGCCCAGATGGGGCAGGCCAACCGGGCGCTCGGCGCCGCCTATACCTGCTCGGCGATCGGCGGCGTGATCGGCGCCGTCGTGCTGATGTTCTCGCTGCCGCTGATCAAGCCGATCCTTACGCTGTTTTCCACACCGGAATTTTTCATGCTCTCCCTGTTGGGTATCTGCATGGTGGGTTCGCTTTCCGGCAATTCCGTCGCCAAGGGCCTGGTCATCGGCGCATTCGGGATGATGCTTGGCACCATCGGCGAGGAAACCTTCAACGGAGAGGCCCGTTACTATTTCGGCATCGAGTACATGCTCAACACGCCGCCGCTGGTTGCGGTCGTGCTCGGCCTGTTCGCGATTCCCGAACTTTTGGAACTCGCCACGAAGAACACGTCGATTTCCCGCGTCCCGAACGACCAATCCCGGGGCGGCGGGATGCTGCAGGGGATCAGGGACGCGATTACCAACTGGTGGCTGGTGATCAAGGGTTCGGTGCTTGGCGTCTATATCGGCATGTTGCCGGGGCTGGGCGCCTCCATCGTCGATTGGGCCGCTTACGGCATGGCGGTCCAGACCACCAAGGGCGAGAACAAGTTCGGCCGGGGCGATATCCGCGGCGTGATCGCGCCCGAGTCGGCCAACAACGCCCAGCGGGGCGGGGCGCTCATCCCGACCTTGACCTTCGGCATACCCGGCGACTTCGCCATGTCCATCCTGCTTGGCGCCATGCTGATCCAGGGACTGCGCCCCGGCGTGGAGATGCTGACGACCAAGCTCGACATCACGTTCGCGATGATCTGGACCCTGATCGTCGCGAACATCGCCTCCGCGATTCTGCTGATGATGCTGGGCCGTCAGGTCGCCAAGGCCATCTTCGTCGATGGCCACCTGCTGGTTCCCGTGGTCGTCCTGTTCGTTTTCATGGGCAGCTGGCTCGGCAATCAGTCCATGGGTGATTTGATCCTGATGTGGATCATGGGAGCCGTGGGACTGTTCATGAAGCGGTCCGGCTGGCCGCGCCCCCCGCTGATCATTGCGCTGGTGCTCGGCCCGAACATGGAGAACGCACTGGTTCTGTCCAACCGCGTCTATGGGACGCTGGGATGGATCGACCGCACCCCGAGCCTTGTCATTGGCGTGATCATCGTCCTGACCATCGGGGTAACGGCGCTCGGCCTCGTTCGCACCCGGCGCACCCCGCTCACCACGAACAATTCGCTCGACGGCAAACTGTCCATCGAGGGCGCGGAGAGAAACCCGCTCATCGGCATCGCCCTGGCACTCTTTTTTCTCGCCGCGTTCGTCACGGCCGGCGTTCTCGCCATCGACTTCCACCCGACCAATCGCCAGTATCCCATCGCGACCTCGGTCGTCGCGGTCGTACTGCTGGTCATCATTCTCGTGAAAGAGATGACGGCCGCCCGCGCGGAGCGCCGGGCCTTCGCGAGTTATGCCGAGGCGTGGCGGGCCGCCCTGGACAAGGCCGGCATGGGGCTCGGCCTGCGGTTCGTCTTGTGGATAGCCGTCGCTGTATTCGGCGCCTGGCTGATCGGCCAGAAGCTGGCCATTGCCGGTTTCATCCTGGCCTATTTGTGCATTTGGGGAAAGCGGCCCCTGCGGTTCGCCCTGATCTACGCGGCCCTGGGCTATCTGTTCATCGAGCTGTTTTACGACCGCACCATGCACATCCCGTTTCAGCATCCCTACATCCTGAAATTGATAGGGGGTGGGGCATGACGTATTCCGAATTCCCGCTGGACGACAGCGAGAAAATGGCCGCCGGACCCGTCGAGGCCGGTGACCGCTCTGTCCCGATGGTGCGTAAATCGGGGAGAGAATTTCACAGACCTGACAAGGAGGTTGAACGATGAAACTAGTGAAGAGTATAGCGTTGGCGGCGGTTGCTGTTTCGCTGCTTCCAACGGCCACGGCTGGCGCGGCCGAGTTTTACGCAGGCAAGAAAATTACCTGTGTCGTGCCCTACGCGCCCGGAGGCGGAACGGATTCCTTCTTCCGTGTCGTCGTGCCGCACCTGGCGCGTCTCATCCCGGGCAAGCCCGACGTGATCATCAACAACATGTCCGGCGCCGGCGGCCTGAAGGCCAACAACTACGCATCGAACGAGATGCCGAACAACGGCTCGGAGATGCTTTGTGCGCCCTGGCTTTCCATTGCCCAGTTGACCAAGCGCAAGGGTGTTCGCTTCGACTATTCGAAAATGCGGGTGGTCGGCGGTGAAAGCGCAATCAACACCGCGGTCATCAACAAGGGCGTGCTCGTCGGCGGCGACCGGACGACCATCGGCAAGGGCAAGCAGCCGCTGGTCGTTGCCGGTCTGAGCCCGTCATCGACCCTCGACCTGCGCCAACGGCTTGGCCTGGATGTGCTCGGCGTGAAGTACAAATACGTCCCGGGCTATCGCGGTTCGGCGAAGCAGATCCCGGCCTTCCTGTCGGGTGAGGTCAGCCTGTTGGGATTGAACTACGGAACATACGTTTCCGTGATGAAAAGCTCCCTGGTCGATCAAGGCCCGGGCATGCTGTGGGTCGATTATCCGAAGATCGGCGCCGATGGCAGCGCCTCGGCCAACGCGGTTCTGATGAAACAGGGTGTGCCGACGCTGGATGGGCTGCACAAGAAAATGCACGGCAAGCCGCCCTCGGGCGCGCATTGGGAAGCCTACAAAGTGCTGACCCACCTATCCTCCATGGGACTTTCGGTCTGGTTGCCGGCAGGCACGCCGGATGCGGCGTTCAACGCGATAAAGGCCGGCTGGGAGGCGCTTCCGAATGATCCGGCCTTCAAGGCGGCCCACGAAAAAGCCTTCGGCAAGGCCGTGAACTTCGTCAACTACAAGGGGGCGCTGGCCGCGCAGAATGCCGTGGCTACCGTGGGCGCGGACATGGTGAAGTTCTTCCAGGATTACATCGCCCAGGGCGAGAAATAACCCGCCCGGCGTGAAATACGCCAAGTCATCTTGACTAACCCGCCGGGTGAATATCGCCCGGCGGGATTCTGTTTCCCGAACCAAGACGAGTGGGTGGCGGACACCGGCTTTCGTCCGGTTGCGGCGCGAAAATGGCGAGCTTCGCAGGCGGAAAGGGCGGTATCCGCCGATGCCGTATCGGGTGAATTGGTGGACCGGCCCATGGGTTTTGGGCAAGATCGAGCCCGGCGGTTCGATCCAGGCCATAACGGCGGAAAATTATCGGGGGAGACATGGCCAACAAATTTCAGCCCAGGTTCCGTAACGATCTCCCGGCGGCGGCAAAACGCTGGAACGGGTTTCCGCGGTATAACTTCGTCGGCGGCCACAATGACGCCTCGGAGGTGCCGGTCGACGAACTGGTCGCGGCCGCCGGTTCGGTTCTCGCCCGGGAGGGACGGACCCTGGCGTACTACGGATTGGAGAGCGGCGCGCAGGGCTATCTGCCCCTTCGGCGGCTTGTCGCGGCCCAGCTGAGCGGCCGCGCGAAAATGCGGGTTGGGGAGGACGACATCCTGCTGACGTCGGGCTCCCTCCAGGCCCTCGATCTGGTATTCGAGGCGTTTCTCGAACCGGGAGACACGGTGATCATCGAGGAGGCCTGCTACGGCGGGACGATCAGCCGGCTACAGCGGCTTGGGGTGACATATATAGGGATCGAAGTCGATCGGGACGGAATGAGGACCGGCCGGCTTGCCGAGGTGCTCGGCGAATTGGAGGCCAAGGGGCAAATTCCGAAGCTCATCTATACGATTCCCACCGTTCAAAACCCCACCGGCACGGTCATGAGCGAAGCCCGCCGGATGGAGCTTCTGGCGCTGGCCGGCAAATACGATGTGCCGGTCTTCGAAGATGACTGCTACGCGGATTTGCTATGGGACGGGGAGCGCCCGCCCTCGATCCGGGCATTGGAGCAGGAGGGAGCCGACAGCGGGCGTGTAATTTACTGCGGTTCCTTTTCCAAGACCGTCGCCCCCGCCTTGAGGGTCGGCTATCTGGTCGCCGATTGGCCGGTGCTCAGCCGCCTGCTGCCGCTCAAGACGGATGCGGGCAGCGGCGCGCTCGAGCAGATGGTTCTGGCGGAATACGGCGCCGCGCGGTTCGACGGCCACGTCAGCGAGCTGTCGGCCGTCCTCAAGGAGAAAGCGGAACTCATGGCCGCGTCGCTGGCCGAACAATTCGGCGCTCAGGTGGAGTTTACGGCGCCCAGGGGCGGGATCTTCATTTGGGTGACCTTCCCGGAGGAGGTCGACACGACCAGTCTCGCCGCCGCCGCCCTGGAAGAGGGAGTGGAGATCAATCCCGGCGTCGAATGGTCGGTCGACCCGGGCTATGGCCGCCGGCGTGTGCGCCTGTGTTTCGGCAGCGCGACCAAGCAGGAGATTTCCGAAGGCATCGCGCGGCTGGCCGATATTTGCCACAAGCAGACCGGCATCCCCGCGCGAAGCGGAAACGTGGAGCGTTAGCGCCGGCGCGCTTGTCCCCTCTCCCCCCATGGGGTTTTAGGGGACATCCCTAACCCCGAGCTGGTGAGAGGGTCAGGGTGAGGGGGAGCAAAGCCCAATTCGTCATACCCCGGCGCAAGTCCGGGGTATCCACATTTTCAGTTTTGAACCACAGAGACGGTGAAACAGTGAGATAGGAGGAGTTATCCAATCCTCCTCAGTGAACTCTGTGCCTCTGTGG
>CAZUGT010000173.1:0-28792 GCA_964620095.1 uncultured Rhodospirillaceae bacterium
CCCGCGCCCGGCAGTTGGAAGGCGCCCGAGCCCGGTTCTATGTGGACCGGGGCGGCACCGATACCATCGGAGTCGGTTATACCCCTGTCGTCAAGAAAGCGCTTGGACAGTGGCAGGTCCGAGATGAGCTCGACTCCGACCTCGCCCAGGCAGGAATCAGCCTCACGCCGGCTCAAGACAAGGCACTGGAAATCATAGCGTCTGAGCGCTCCAATCCGGATGGCGCAGACCCCGCCAAGCTCTCCCGGGCGCGGGAGGCGCTGAAATCCATCACCCTGACCGCGGAACAGCAGGAGAAGCTGTTCGCCGCCGCCTACCGGCGCGCCGAAGCCGACGCCCGCCAGCGCCTGGGCGCCGATGTCTTCGGCGCCCTCGACCCCAGGCGCCGGGCCGAACTGGCGCTGGCGGCCTACCAGTCGCCGCGCGCGCTCCGGGACGCGGCCCCCGATCTCGCCCGGCACATCAAGTCGGGCGACTTCGATGCCGCCGCCGGCCGCCTGGCGAAGATGGGCGAGGCGGTGGGCGACCCGGCCCGCTACCGGGGCGCGGCGGCCATATTCCGGGACCCGGAACTCAAGGGCGGGGCGATGATCGCCCGCGGCGACACGCTCTCCGGGATCGCCCAGCGCACCGGCCATACGGTCGGCGAAATCCTGACGGTCAATCCGCAGATCACCGATCCCAACAGGATTCGCGCGGGCGACGTGCTGCGGCTGCCCGCCCGGAAGCAGCCGTCCGCCAAGCCGGATGCGGAGGATCACTCCATGAGAACGCCCCGGCCGGCCGCGCGGCCAAACCCCGAGCTAAACCCATCGCCGGCCGCGAAGGCGGCCCTGGAACGCATGAACGCGCTGGGCGCGTCTCCCGCCGAAATCATGTCCAAGCCGCTCTCCGGCATCACCAAACCGGAGATCAGCGCTCTCATCGGCCATCCCGACTACTGGAACTCGGTCCGGCAAAGGCTCCGGCCCGCGCCCCAGTCCATGCCGGACTTCGCCCAGGGCTGGTTCGCCCGGGCCTACGACCATCCGCCGGGCGCGGCCCCGCGGGTGCCCGAGATATCGTCTCCCGCCCGCATGGCCGACGGCCGCGCCTTGTCGCAGGGGCTCGCCCAGGTGGCGGGCGCCATCGGCCGGGGGATACGGGAAACCGCCGCGCGGGCCGACCTTACACAGCCGGTCAAGGCGCTTCAGACCGCCCTCAACGGCGTCGCCGGGGACGGGTTCGCCTGGCCCCTCAAGGTGGACGGCGTTCTCGGCCCCAGGACCAACGACCGTGTCCGGGACGTTCTCACCTATCAGGGAACCGCGCCGCTGCTGGGAAGGCTGAACGCATTGGGCGGAAAGTTCTAGAGCCGATCATGGTTTGTCGGAATCGCTTTGCGGTGCCGGCAATCCATGTGAATCGGCTCTACACTATTGATATAGATCGGATTCATATGTTTTGACGAAACCGCGCCGTGGTTCCGTCAAAACATGACCCGATCTAGAACGGCAGCTTGATGCCGGGCGGAAGCTGGAGACCGCCGGTGAGTTCGCTCATCTTCTCCTGGACCATCACCTCGACCTTGTTCTTGGCGTCGTTCTGCGCCGCGACGATCAGGTCCTCGAGCACCTCCACCTCGTCCGGCCCCGCCAATGACGGGTCGATTCTGATCTTCCGCATTTCGTATTTGCCGTTGAGGGTCACCCGGACCATGCCGCCGCCCGCCTGGCCGGTCACCTCTTCCGCCGAGAGGCTTTCCTGCATCCGGGCCATCTTGTCCTGCATTTCCTGGGCCTGCTTCATGATCTGGCCGAGATTCTTCATTCCGGGGTCTCTCCCTCATTGCCGCCGGCCGGGCCGCCACCCGCCTGTTCCGCGGTCTCCGGCCCGAGGCGGCGCACGGTCTCGATGGTCGCGCCGGGGAAGGTCTCCAGGATGGATTTCACCAGCGGGGTTTCGGCGATGGCGGCCTTCTCCTCCGCCGTCTCCGCATTCGCTTTTTGGGCGGCGGTCTGCCCGCCCGGTTGGTTGGACAGGGACACCATCCATCGTTCGCCGGTTTCCGCATGCAGGAACTTGGCGAGATTGCCGACGATTTCCTGCGGCGCGCCGTCCTCGAGGCTGAACTCGATCCGGCCGGGCTCGAAATGAACCGGGCGCACATTGTTGATCAACTGGGCCTTCAACACGGGCTGGCCCTTCGTCTCGGCGAGGGCGATCACCTCGGCTAGGCTGGTGGGATGCGGCCGGGCGTCGGAGACGGCCTCCGGCGGCGGCGCGGCCGCCGGTTCGGCGGCAACCGCGCCGGCGGGCGCGCCGGCAGGTGCGCCGCTTGGCCCCGGCGCCGAATGTGCCGGGGCCGGCGGGGAGCCTGGTCCCTTGGCGGAACCGCCGCCATCGAGTTTCCTGAGCGCTTCCTCCGGCGTCGGCAGTTCGGACGCGTAGGCCAGCCGGATCAGGATCATTTCAACCGCCTGAACGACCGAAGGCGCGCCTTGGGCCTCCTTGACGCCCTTCAGCAGCATCTGCCAGGCCCGGGCCAGGGCGGCCATGCCGAGACGGCCCGCCAGGGCGGAACCGCGTTCGGATTCGGCCTCCGGCACGCCCGCCGCCTCGGCCGCCGCCGGCACCAGCTTGATCCGGGTGAGCCAGTGAGTGATCTCCAGCAAATCCTGAAGCACCTGCATGGGATCGGCGCCGTTGCGGTAATCGTCTTCCAGAATGTCGAGGGCGCGGACCGCATCGCCGGCGAACACGGCTTCGAGCAGATCGAAGCCGCGGGTCCGGTCGGCCAGTCCCAGCATGTCGCGAACCTGATCCTCGGAAATTTCGCCGGCGCCGCCGGCGCCGGTGGTGATCACCTGATCCAGGATAGACAGGCCGTCCCGGTGGGACCCGTCCGCCGCGCGGGCGATGAGCTGAATGGCGCGGTCCGAAATCGCCGCCCCCTCGGATGCGGCGATACGCGCGAAATCGGCGCTCAGGTTCTCCACGCCGATCCGGCGGAGATCGAAACGCTGGCACCGGCTGAGGACGGTGATCGGCACTTTGCGGATTTCCGTCGTGGCGAAGATGAACTTCACATGCTCCGGCGGCTCCTCGAGGGTCTTCAACAGCGCATTGAACGCGTTGCGGGACAGCATATGCACTTCGTCGATGATGTAGACCTTGTAGCGGGCCGACACCGGCCGGTAGCGCACCCCCTCGATCAGTTCCCGGATGTCGTCGACGCCGGTACGGCTCGCCGCGTCCATCTCCAGCACATCCACGTGCCGGTCTTCGGCAATCGCCTTGCAGTTCTCGCAAACGCCGCAGGGCTCGATGGTCGGTCCGCCGGTCCCGTCGGGTCCGACGCAATTCAGCGCCCGGGCGATGATCCTCGCCGTGGTGGTCTTGCCGACCCCCCGGACCCCGGTGAGAACGAAGGCGTGGGCCAATCGTCCCGATGCGAAAGCGTTGGTGAGCGTCCGGACCATGGCCTCCTGGCCTACCAGATCCGGAAAACCCGAGGGCCGGTACTTGCGCGCCAGCACCTGGTATTGGCCGGCGGCCTCTTCGTCTCCAAGGTCCAGCCCGGGCAGCGCGGCGGTCAGGCCGTCGGTTCCGCCTTCTGTCTCTTCACCGGTGTCTGGGCTGGCGTCGTCGGTCATGAACGCTGTCGGATCAAGGGGTCGGGTGGAAGGCCGGACACGCGACCCGAGCGGAACTCGTTACGGCTGCTTCCTTCCGGACCTGACCGGGTTGGCGAGCGGCTCGTCCGCGGCCGACCTTCCGAGGCGAGTATAGCAGGTGAGAGGCGATGAGTCGCAAGTCACGTTGACGCCGTTCTGGCGGAGGGTTTGGCCGGGACCATTGCCTGAAACCGCCCGCTGTGTCAGGTTCCGCGCACCCAGACAGGACATGCCGGACGCCCGGCCGTTTGTAGCCGCATGATCGATTTCGTCTTCACCAATATGATTCTGGATCGCGCCCACCACCTGCGCACCGACCAGGCGTGGATTGCCGAGCAGATTGCCGCCGGGCACGCGCGGACGGTGACCGTTTGGCGGGACAAGGTGCTGATCCGAAACGGGGGCTCCGGCGAAGCGCTGATCGTCGAGGGCGCCAGCACACTCCATGACGAAGCCTCCGAGCTGGTGTTTCTCGGCATGGACGGCAACACGGCCTATTTCGCCGCCGACATTTCGCATCTGGAGGAGCCGTTTTCGGCCGCCATCCCCGGCGACGGCGAATTCGCGGACCTGAGGGCCCTGGCCCCCAACCTCGAGCACGGCATCGCGTCCATGTTGGCCCACGCCCGCGCCCTCGGATACTGGCACCGGACCCATCAATTCTGCGGCGTCTGCGGATCGCCCACCGAAAGCCGCAAGGCGGGCCACGAACGGAAATGCACTGACGAAACCTGCGGCAAGACCCATTTTCCGCGAACGGACCCGGCGGTGATCATGCTGGTGACCCATGACGACGGCTCTGGCCCCAGCGCCTTGCTGGCCCAGAACAAGCGGTTTCCCTCGGGCATCCGGTTTTCCACCGTCGCCGGATTCGTCGAGCCGGGCGAGACGCTGGAACAGGCCGTCGCCCGCGAGGTCAAGGAAGAGACCGGCGTCGACGTGACCGATGTCGTCTATCAGGCCTCCCAGCCCTGGCCGTTCCCCGCATCCATCATGCTGGGGTTCCGCGCCCGCGCGCTGACCACCGAGATCACCATCCAGGATGACGAACTGACCGATGCGCGGTGGTTCACCCGGGACGAAGTGGCGGAACTGGCGGCCCGGGACGGCGTGCTGCCGCCGAGCAAATTCTCCATTTCCCGCTGGCTGATCGACACCTGGCTGGACGAGACGGCGGCCTAGCCGGAGCTAGTCCCCGTTGAGCTGCTTACGCGCCGGACTGGCCGGAAATACGCCCAATATCTTCACTTCATGCGAGAAGAACTCGAGCTCCTCCAGGGCGAATTTGAGCCCCCGATGGTCCGGGTGGCCGTCCACCTCGGCGTAAAACCGGGTCGCCGAAAAGCCGCCGCCGATCATGTAGCTTTCCAGCTTGGTCATGTTGACGTTGTTGGTCGCGAACCCGCCCAGCGCCTTGTAGAGCGCCGCCGGGACGTTGCGGACATTGAACACGAAGCTGGTGACGATGGCCTCTTCGTCCGGCGAGGCTATCGCCTCGTCCGGGGACATGATGAGAAACCGGGTGGTATTGTGTTCGGCGTCCTCGACGTTTTCCCGGAGAATTTCAAGGCCGTAGATCTCGGCTGCCAGCTCGGAGGCGATGGCGCCCTGGGTCGGATCCCCGGCGGCCGCGATGTCATGGGCGGCCCCCGCCGTATCCGCGTGGACCACCGGCCCGACCCCCAGCTCCCGGATCAGGTTCCGGCATTGATTGAGGGCATGGACATGACTGTGGACATGGGTGAGACGGTCTTCGGCGGCGCCCTTTATCGCCAGGAGAGTGTGTTCCACCCGCTGGAAATGCTCGCCGATAATATGAAGCCCGGAATCCGGAAGCAGATGGTGGATGTCCGCGACCCGACCGGCAACGGAGTTGTCGATCGGGATCATGGCGAGCTTCGCCGCGCCCTCGGTCACCGCGGCAAATGCGTCCTCGAAGGAGGTGCAGGCGAGCGGCGTCATTTCCGGGCGCACCGCCCGGCACGCCATGTGAGAATTTGCGCCGTCCATCCCCTGAAAAGCGATGGCATGCAACCCTTCGAACACTGGACCTCTCCGTCTTCCAACGCCTTGCGGAAGGCGTTGATATTCAAGTCGTTTTCGCCGGCCGGCCGGACCGGCGAGACAATGGCCGCCCCGTATATCCTGTTTTTGCCATTTTTCCCATCCCCTAGGGCCGATCTAGGCGTGAAGCGGCCGGGCGGTCTTTCGGACCGTCGATCCCCATGTGATTGACAGGGCTCCGGCGACAAGCTAAACGCGAGGCCGGCTCTCGCTTTTGGCTGATACATTCGCGGGCCCGGCCGGGTCCGCAACCAGGATCAAAGACCCATACAGGATTAGGATTGCCTCATGTGGAGTATGAAAACCAATGTCGTCTTCGGCGCCATCCTCGTGGCCGCGTGGATGATTTGGGGAACGAACTATCTGGGCAATATCCTGATCCCGCACATCGAGATCGTGCACTCGGACGAGGACGCCGCGGCGCCCGCGGCGGCGCAAAAGGCGCCGGAGCCGGTCGTGCCGTTCCCGGTCCTGCTGGCCGAAGCGACAGTCAAGCGCGGCGAACGGGTCGCCAAGAAGTGCATCTCCTGCCACACCTTCGCCAGCGGCGACAAAAACAAGGTCGGCCCCAATCTGTGGTCGGTCTTCACCCGCGACCGGGCCGGCGCCGACGGCTTCTCCTATTCGTCCGCCATGGCGGGCTTGGGCGGCAAATGGACGCTGGAGGACATGGACAAGTTTCTCTTGAAGCCGAAGGGCTTCCTCAAGGGTACAAAAATGGCGTTCGCCGGCCTTCGGAAACCCACGGACCGGGCGGCGGTCATCGTTTACATGCGGGGCTTCGACAACTCCCCTGTCCCGCTGCCTGCACCGTAAGGCGGCGTGCCCGGTGAGTTCACCCGGGGACTTCGTCGATTTCGCCCACAGGCTGGCCGATACGGCGCGGCCCATCATCGCCAAATATTTCCGTACTTCCGCCGGGCTGAGCGACAAACCCGATTCCACGCCCGTGACTCTCGCCGATCAGGAAGCAGAAGCGGCCATGCGCGCACTGATCGAGGCGGAACAGCCGGAGCACGGCATCCTCGGCGAGGAGGAAGGCGGTGTCCGGGAAGACGCCGAATGGCTCTGGGTTCTGGATCCCATAGACGGCACCAAGGCGTTCGCCACCGGCAAACATTCGTTCGGGACCCTGATCGGCCTCGCCCGCTGCGGCGTTCCGGTTCTCGGCGTGATCGATCAGCCGGTTCTGGAGGAGCGTTGGATCGGCGGCGACGGCGTGCCGACGACGCTCAACGGCCTGCCGGCGCGGGTACGGGACTGCCCCTCGGCATCGGAGGCCTGGATGTACGCGACCTCGCCCTACATGTTCCGGGGAGACGAAGAGACCGCTTTCGAACGCCTCGCGGAAACGGTAAAGCATCCTTTGTTCGGCACCGACTGCTACGGATACGCACTGCTCACGTCCGGCTTCGTCGATCTGGTCTGCGAGGCGCGTCTCAAACCGTGGGATTTCTGTGCGGTGGCGCCTGTGATCCAGGGCGCCGGCGGGGTAATGACGGACTGGTCCGGCGCCGGGCTGACCCTGGGCTCCGATGGCCGGGTATTGGCCGCCGGCGATGCGCGCTGTCACGCGGACGCGTTGGAATTGCTTGCGGGCTAGCCCGAAATCGACCGGAATCCCTTGCTGATTCGTTGGTTAACGGACAAATTGAACGCCAAGAACGTGCATCCGGGAGAGACCATCATGCGCCGCACATTGTTTGCCGCTGCCGCCCTTGCTGCGGCCGTCCTGCCCCTCGCTTCCGTTGCCCAGGACGTAAAGCCCGTCCACGGCATCGCCATGCACGGCAGTCCCAAGTACGGCCCGGACTTCAAGCATCTCGACTATGTAAATCCAAATGCGCCCAAGGGCGGCAGCGTCCGGCTGTCGGCCATCGGCACCTTCGACACCTTCAACCCGTTCACCCTCAAGGGCGTTCCGGCGGCGGGCGCCGGATCGGTCTTCGAAAGCCTGATGACCGGCACCCAGGATGAGGCCTTCACCGAATACGGGCTCTTGGCCAAGTCCGTCGAGATGCCGGAAGACCGGTCCTGGGTCGCGTTTACCATTCGGGACAATGCCCGTTGGCATGACGGCAAACCGGTGACCGTCGATGACGTGCTGTTCAGCTTGAATGCCCTGAAAACGCAGGGCCGGCCCTTTTTCCGGTTCTATTACGGCAACGTCGCCGCCGCCGAGAAGGTTGGCCCCCGCAAGGTCAAGTTTACTTTCTCCGGCGGAGAGAACCGGGAGCTGCCGCTGATCGTCGGGCAGCTTCCCATCCTGCCCAAGCATTTCTTCGAGGGCCGGGATTTCACCAGCACCATTCTGGAGCCCATCCCCGGTACCGGCCCGTACAAGATCAAAAGCTTCGAGCCCGGCCGCTCGGTGACCTACGATCGCGTGAAGGATTACTGGGCCCGCGACCTGCCGATCAAGCGGGGCAGGAACAACTTCGATGAAATGCGCTACGACTACTACCGGGATACCACGGTGGCCCTCGAAGCGTTCAAATCGGGCGAGTACGACTTCCGGGTCGAGAACACCGCCAAGATCTGGGCGACGGGCTATGAGTCACCGGCATTCGAGCGAAAGCTCTACCTCAAACGGGATATCCGCCACGAACTGCCGACCGGCATGCAGGCCTTCGTTTTCAATACTCGAAAGGACATCTTCAAGGACCGGCGGGTCCGGCGCGCCATGGCCTACGCCTTCGACTTCGAATGGACCAACAAGAATCTGTTTTATGGCCAATACGCACGGACCACGAGCTTCTTTTCGAACTCGGAGCTTGCCGCGAGCAAGCTGCCGTCACCGGAAGAGCTGAAAATCCTCGAGCCGCTCCGCGGCCAAATCCCCGGCGAGGTGTTCATCGAGGCCTACACCGTCCCCGCGACCAATGGCGACGGCCGCATCCGCTCCAACCTCAGGACAGCGCGGAAACTGCTCCAGGAGGCGGGCTGGACGATCCGGAACAAGAAACTGGTCGACGCGCAGGGCCGGCCGTTCGAGTTTGAAATCCTGTTGGTCTCGCCGGCATTCGAGCGGATCGTGCTGCCGTTCAAGAAAAACCTCGAGCGGCTCGGCATGAGTGTCCGGGTCCGCACCGTCGATACCTCCCAATACCAGAAACGGACTGACGAGAAGGACTTCGACATGATCGTGTCCTCCTTCGGCCAGTCCCTGTCTCCCGGCAACGAACAGCGGGATTTCTGGGGCAGCGATGCCGCCGGCCGGCCGGGCAGCCGCAATGTCATAGGCATCAAGGACCCGGCGGTGGACAAGCTCATCGAATTGGTGATCTCCGCCCCCGACCGGAAGAACCTCATCACCCGGACCCGTGCCCTCGATCGGGTACTGTCCTGGGGCCACTACGTGATCCCTCAGTGGCACATTCGTACGTTCCGGGTCGCCTACTGGGACAAGTTCGGCCGGCCCGAAACGACCCCTCGCTATGGCCTCGGGTTCGACGGCTGGTGGGTGGATGCCAGGAAGCAGGCGGCCCTCAACGAGCGGAAAAATCTAGCCAGCGGGAAATAGCCTCCCTGGAGGATTGGGCGGGACTTGATCCGCGGGGCCGCGCGCCACTCTTTTCAAGCCTGCCCCAGCGGTCATAATGCGGTCTCGAATTGAACGACCGTATCCGGGGAGAAAGCGGTGAAAATTCAGAACTATGTCCACGGCGAATGGGTGGACGGCAACGGCGAGGGAGCGCCGCTGGTCGATCCGGTCTCTGGCGAGGAAATCGCCCGCGCCACATCCGACGGCGTCGATCTCGGCAAGGCCCTGGATCACGCACGCACTGTCGGCGGTCCCGCGCTCCGCGCCATGACCTACGCCGAACGGGGCGAAATGCTGGGCAAGATCAACGAAACCCTCACCGCCAACCGGGACAAGTACGCCGGCATCGCGCTCCGGAATTCGGGCAATACCAAGATCGATGCGGCCATCGATATCGACGGCGGCACGGGCACGTTGTTCTTTTACGCGCGCCTCGCCGGAAAACTGGGCGACGCACTTTACCTCCGGGACTCCGGATTCGAGCGCATGGCCAAGGACGAGGCCTTCCAGGGGATGCACATCTGGGTGCCGCTGAAAGGCGCCGGCATTCACATCAATGCGTTCAACTTCCCCTCCTGGGGACTGTGGGAGAAAGCTGCGGTCAGCCTGCTCGCCGGCGTGCCGTTTCTCGCCAAACCAGCCACCGCCACCTGCCTGCTGTCCTACGAAATGATCAAGGACGTCATTGAGGCGGGCGTCGTGCCGGACGGCGCCATCAGCCTGATCTGCGGGGGCGGGCGCGATCTGATGGATCATGTCACCGGCCGGGACGCGGTCGCCTTCACCGGCTCGGCGGACACCGCCAGCATGCTCAAGGGCAACGCCAACGTCATCGCAAGCTCGGTCCGGTTCAACGCCGAAGCCGACAGCCTGAACATGAGCCTGCTGGGCCCGGATGCCCGGCCGGGAACCGTCGAGTTCGAGCTCTTCGTCAAGGAAGTGTCCCGGGAGATGACCGTCAAGGCGGGTCAGAAATGCACCGCCATCCGCCGCGCCTTCGTGCCCGCCGGCATCCTCGACGAGGTTGCCGGCGCGCTCGAAGCCCGGCTCGCCAGGACGGTGACCGGCGATCCCCGCAACGAGACCGTCCGCATGGGTCCGTTGGTCAACAAGGCGCAGCAGCAATCCGCTCTGGACGGAATTGCCCGATTGGCCGAGGAAGCGGACGTAATCACCGGCGGTGACGGTTTCGAGCCCGTCGACGCCGACCCCGAAACCTCGTCGTTCGTGCCGCCAACGCTCCTCAAGTGCGCTGACCCCAAGGGCGCCAGGGCGGTCCACGAGGTGGAGGTGTTCGGCCCCGCCTGCACGGTGATGCCCTATGAGACCACCGAGGACGCCGTCGAGCTCGCCTCCCGGGGCGGCGGATCGCTGGCCGCGTCGGTGTTCACCGCCGATGACGAATTCGCCAATGCCGCGACGCTGGGCGTCGCCGCCGATCACGGCAGGGTCCTGGTGGTCGACGAGCAGATCGCCGAGAGCCAGACCGGACACGGCATCGTCATGCCCATGTGCACCCACGGCGGACCGGGCCGCGCCGGCGGCGGCGAGGAATTGGGCGGCACGCGCGGCTTGCGGTTTTACCATCAACGGACCGCCGTGCAGGGCCGCCTCGACCGGTTGGAAGCACTGGCGGGCGCCGGCGCCGAGGTCGCGCTATAGAGGGAAAGGCCGCCCGACGACATGTTCGCTTATATCATCCGCCGGCTGCTGTTCGTCATCCCGACGCTGTTCGTCATCATCCTGCTGAACTTCGTCTTCGTGCAGTTCGCCCCCGGCGGGCCGGTGGAGCAAACCATCGCCCAACTGCAAGGGACGGCGGTGGACGCAACGGCGAGGGTCAGCGGCACCTCCCAGGGCGAAACCGTCGGCGGCGGCGACCAGGGCCAGCAACAAGTCGGCGGCCAAGGCGCCGGCGCCAGCAAGTACCGGGGCGCCCGCGGCCTCGATCCCGAACTGATCGCCGAGATAGAGAAGCTCTACGGGTTCGACAAGCCGGCGCACGAGCGCTTCTGGATCATGCTGAAGAACTATCTCCGCTTCGACTTCGGCGAGAGCTTCTTCCGCGACAAGACCGTGATCGAATTGCTGATCGAGAAGTTGCCGGTCTCCATCTCGCTTGGCCTGTGGACCACGCTCCTCACCTATTTGATTTCCATTCCGCTCGGCGTTCGCAAGGCGGTGCGCGACGGATCCAGCTTCGATCTTTGGACCAGCGCGGTGATCATCGTCGGCACCGCGATCCCCGGCTTCCTGTTCGCCATACTGCTGGTGGTGCTGTTCGCCGGCGGCAGCTATTTCGACATCTTCCCCCTGCGCGGCATCGTATCGCCCAACTGGGACGAGCTCAGTCCGGTCGGCAAGGTCCTGGACTACTTCTGGCACATGGCTCTGCCCATCACTTCCATGGTCATCGGCTCCTTCGCCGTTCTGACCATGCTGACCAAGAATTCGTTCCTCGACGAGATCAATAAACAGTACGTCCAGACGGCGCGGTCCAAGGGACTTGCGGAGAACAAGGTGCTCTACGGCCACGTGTTCCGGAACGGCATGCTGCTGATCATCGCCGGCTTCCCCTCGGCCTTCATCTCCATCTTCTTCACCGGTTCGCTCTTGACGGAGATTATCTTCTCCCTCGACGGGATCGGGCTCCTCGGATTCGAGGCGGCCATCAACCGGGATTATCCGATCGTCTTCGGCACCCTCTACATGTTCACCCTGCTGGGCCTGATCATGGGAATCATCGGCGATCTCGCCTACCACGTGGTCGATCCGCGGATCGATTTCGAGGCGCAGGAGGTCTAAATGGAGGACGGGCGCCTGCTTGGCATGCGGGTTACGCCGCTGAATGCGCGGCGGGTCGAGAATTTCAAGGCCAACCGGCGCGGCTACTGGTCCCTATGGATCTTCATCGCCGTCTTCCTCGTCACGCTGTTCGCGGAATTCCTGGCCAACGACAAGCCGCTGCTGGTCCGCTACGACGGCGCGTTCCATATGCCGGTGTTCGTCGCCTACCCGGAAACCACTTTCGGCGGCGACTTCGAGACCGAGGCCGAATATGCGGACCCCGAGGTCCAGGAGCTGATAGAGGAAAAGGGCTGGATTCTCTGGCCGCCGATTCCCTATTCCTTCGACACCATCGTCTTCGACCTGCCCCAGCCCGCGCCCTCTCCGCCGACATTGCGGAACTGGCTCGGCACCGACGATCAGGGCCGGGA
Organism: uncultured Rhodospirillaceae bacterium; assembly: GCA_964620095.1. Lineage (GTDB taxonomy): Bacteria > Pseudomonadota > Alphaproteobacteria > Rhodospirillales > UBA2165 > JAJDXO01. The sequence continues at coordinate 12,483 of CAZUGT010000173.1, forward strand.
CGTGGTGGCCCGGCTGATCTACGGCTTCCGGATATCGGTGCTGTTCGGGCTCGTCCTCACGATCGTCTCCTCCATGGTGGGGATCGCCGCGGGCGCCTGGCAGGGCTACTCCGGCGGCTGGACCGACCTTTTGTTCCAGCGCTTCATGGAAATCTGGTCGAGCATGCCGCAGCTCTTCATGCTGATCATCCTGGCGAGCTTCATCGAACCCAATTTCTGGATCTTGATGGTCTTCCTGCTGCTGTTCAGTTGGATGGGGCTGGTGGGCGTGGTCCGCGCCGAGTTCCTCCGCGGCCGCAACTACACCTATGTCATGGCCGCCCGGGCATTGGGCGTCTCCGACCGCAAGATCATGTTCAAGCACATCCTGCCCAACGCCATGGTCGCCACGGTGACGTTGATGCCTTTCATCCTCACCGGCTCCATCACCAGCCTCACGGCCCTCGACTTCCTGGGTTTCGGTTTGCCGCCGGGCTCACCGTCCCTGGGCGAGCTGTTGAACCAAGGCAAGGCCAACCTGCAGGCGCCGTGGCTCGGCATTTCGGCGTTCCTCATCCTGGCGGTGATGCTGAGCCTGCTGATTTTCATCGGCGAGGCGGTTCGCGACGCCTTCGACCCCCGCAAGACGTTCAGGGCCTAGGGGAGAGCAAAACCGATGAGCGAGCCCCTCCTCCGGATCAAGGACCTGTCGGTAAGCTTCGGCCGCGACGAGCGCGAGGTGCGGGCGGTCAAGAACGTCTCCATCGACATCCATCCGGGCGAGACCATCGGACTGGTGGGCGAATCCGGCTCCGGCAAGTCGGTCACCGCGCTGTCGGTCCTCAAGCTGCTCCCTTACCCCGTCGCATGGCATCCGTCCGGCGAGATTGTCTTCGACGGCTACGATCTGATGCGCGGTGACGAACGGGAGATCCGCAGCGTTCGGGGCAACAACATTTCGATGATTTTCCAGGAGCCCCTCAACTCCCTCAACCCGCTTCATTCCATCGCCAAGCAAATCGGCGAGATCATCCGCCTCCATCAGAGCATCAGCGACGAGAAGGTCGACGCGCGGACCAGGGAACTCCTGGGCCTGGTCGGGCTGGAGGACGCGGTCGGGCGCATGCACTCCCTGCCCCACGAGTTTTCCGGCGGCCAGCAGCAGCGCATCATGATCGCCATGGCGCTCGCCAACGAACCGAAACTGCTGATCGCCGACGAGCCGACGACGGCCCTCGACGTCACGGTCCAGGCCCAGGTTCTGAAATTGATGAAGAGCCTCACCCGGGAGCTCGACATGGCGATGCTGCTGATCACCCATGATCTCGGCATCGTCGAAGCGCTGTCCGACCATACCTACGTGATGAGCCAGGGCGAGGTGGTCGAGACCGGCGAAACTAGGAAGATTTATGCCGCTCCGGAACATGCCTACACCCGCCATCTTCTGGACAGCGAACCCAAGGGCCGGCCCGATCCGGCGGACCCCGACGCCAAGCCGCTGCTGACCGCCGACGACATCAAGGTCTGGTTCCCCATCAAGAAAGGGGTCATCCGCCGCACCGTCGGCCACGTGAAGGCGGTGGACGGTATCACCGTTGAACTCCGCGAGGGGTACACGCTGGGCGTGGTCGGCGAATCCGGCTCCGGCAAGTCGACCCTCGGCCGGGCGCTGCTGCGGCTCGAAAAAAGCGACGGCGAAATCCAGCTCGACGGCCGGACCATCCAGGGCCTCGGTTACAAGGAGCTGCGACCGCTGCGCCGGGACATGCAGATCGTTTTCCAGGACCCGGTGGGCTCCATGAGCCCCCGCATGTCGGTCTTCCAGGTGATCGAGGAAGGCCTGCTGGTGCAGGAGATCGGCGAAACCTACGACGAGCGCCGGGCAATGGTTGCGGACGCGCTCCGCGAAGTCGACCTGGATCCCGACACCATGGACCGCTACCCCCACGAATTTTCCGGCGGCCAGCGCCAGCGGATCGCCGTCGCCCGAGCGCTGGTGCTGCGGCCCAGGGTGATCGTCCTGGACGAGCCCACCTCGGCCCTCGACATGAGCGTCCAGTCGCAGATCGTCGAACTGTTGCGCGGACTGCAGGTAAAGCACGGGCTTTCCTACATATTCATCAGCCACGATCTGAAAGTGGTGCGCGCGCTGTCCCACGACGTGATCGTCATCCGCGACGGCGTGGTGGTCGAACACGGCCCCGCCGAGCAGGTCATCGACAACCCCCAAGAGCCCTACACCAAGGCGCTGATGGCCGCGGCCTTCGACCTGGTCGCCGACGAGACGGGGGTTGTGAGGGGTTAGAAGGTGAAGCCCGGCGCCGCATAGACGACCCAGAGCAGGAACCCGCCGAGGATCAGCCGGTAAATGACGAACGGCGTAAAACCGGAATGCCGGAGCCAGGCCATGAATCCGGCGACGGTAACGATGGCGAAGCCGAACGAGATGGCGATTGCCGTGAACACCGTATCGGTCAGCTGCGCGTCGCCCGTCTGATAGAGTTCCCACGCCTTGAGCGAGCCCGCCGCGATGATGATCGGGATCGACAGCAGCATGGAAAACCGCGCCGCCTCGGTCCGTTCCATGCCGAGGAAGCGCGCCGCCGTGATGGTGATGCCGGCCCGCGAGGTGCCGGGGATCAGCGCCAGCGCCTGGAACAACCCGATGAACAAGGCGCCGAGGACACCCAGATTGTCGAGCCGCTTGATTGTCAGGCTCAGCCTGTCGGCCAGGTACAGAAGAACGGCGAAGCCGACGGTCGCCCAGGCGATGATTTCGAGCCCCCGGAAGATGTCCCGGTTGAATTCATTGATCGCCCATCCCGCGGCCATCGCCGGAACCGTCGCCACGACCACCAGCATGGCGATGCGGAACTCCCCGCTGCCGCGGCGGCGGCGGCGCCCGGGCCGGAACTGGCGGCCGGTGGCGGCGATCATCCCCCGGACATCACGCCGGAAATAGATCACCACGGCGAGCAGTGTCCCCACATGGACCGCGACATCGATGGTCAGGCCCTGATCGCGCCAGCCGGTGACAATGGGAACCAGGACCAGATGGGCGGACGAGGAGATGGGCAGGAACTCGGTGATGCCCTGGACAGCCGATAGGACGATGATGTTCAAGAGGGGCAAGCGTATCCCCTAATCCGTTTGGGCCCTGCGCGAATTGCGCCTGTATATCACTTTTCCTTTAAGTACAGGAAGTTGACGGAGCGTAGGCGCTGAATTCGACGAAACCGGTCTCCCGCCCTAGTTGCGCACTACGGACCTGTTTCAGCGGCCCCGATTTGGTTATAAGGGGCGGATGCGCACCCTCTACCACCTGTGGCTGAATCCGTTTTCGCGCAAAGTCCGAATCGTGCTGGCCGAGAAAGACCTGGGCTTCGACATGGTTGTCGAGCAGGTCTGGGACCGGCGGCGGGAATTCCTCGCCATCAATCCGGCGGGTGATGTGCCGGTAATTATCGAGGATGACGGCACGGTGCTGGCGGATTCCGGGGCCATCTGCGAGTTTCTGGAGGAAATCGCGCCGGAACCGCCGATGATCATCGGCAATCCCCATGAACGGGCGGAAATCCGCCGGATGGTGTCGTGGTTCGACCGCAAGTTCGACGCCGAAATTTCCGCGCCGCTGGTCGATGAAAAGGTGATGAAGCGGATCAAGGGATTGGGCTCGCCGGATTCGAAAATTATTCGCGCGGCCCACGCCAACATCCACACCCACCTGGAATATATCGGCTACCTCACCGGGCGGCGCCACTGGCTGGCGGGTGAGAAGTTTTCCCTGGCCGATATTGCGGCCGCCGCGCACCTCTCGGCGGTGGATTATCTGGGCGATGTGCCGTGGGCCGACCACGAGGCGGCCAAGGACTGGTACGCACGGATCAAATCCCGGCCCAGCTTCAGGCAGATTCTGGCGGATGCCATCCCCGGGCTGCCGCCGCCCAAGCACTACGCGAATCCGGATTTTTAGCGGCTCACTTCGGACCGTCCATGCGTTCGAGATTGGCCCGGGCCGCCTTGGCCGCCGGGCTGTCCGCCGCCACTTCGATCACCCTCAACCAATCGGCCCGTGCGCCGGCCTCGTCACCCGCCCGGCCGCGCAGGATGCCCCTTTCCAGCAGCGCTTCCGGATGGACTGGGTCCCGAGAGAGCGCCAACTCCACATCCTGCATGGCCAGCCCCGCTTCGCCTATCTGCCGGTAGGCGCTGGCGCGGAACACCCGTGCATCGGTGAATTCGGAATCCAGTTGAAGCGCCCGGGATAAATCCTCGATGGCCGGACCCATATCGCCGCCCGCCGCATGGGCCTGGGCCCGGTCGGCGAATATCTCCGGGTTCCGATCATCGAGGCTGATCGCCGCGTCAAGCACGGCCAGCGCGGCCGGCGGGTTGTCCGCCTGCAGCCACGCTTGCCCCGATTGGCCCAGAAGGTCGGCCTTCACGGCTGCATCCGCGTTTATCACGCGGGCCAGTTCCTCGAGCCGGCGGGCAGCCACTTCGTGATGACCGAGCCGCATCAATGCCACGGCGACGCAATGGCGGGCCGGGTCGCCGCCGCCCAGGCTTTCCCAGCCGATGGCATGTTCGAAACCCCGTTGGGCGCTGCGCTCCACTTCGGCGATGCATGCCCGGTACTCGGCGGCATCGGCGGACGTCGGCGGCTGCGATTGCGCCTGTGCCGGAAATGCCGCCATCATTGTGACGGCGGTGATTGCCCGAATCCTCATGCCGTGACCATATAGGAGCCATGGCAGGCACATCCACGCTTCTTTGTTTCGGCTACGGCTATTCTGCTCGCGCCCTGGCGAAACGCCTGATTCCCGCCGGCTGGCGGGTCATCGGCACCTACCGGCGGGAGGAGGCCGCTGCCTTGATCGACGCGGACGGCGCCGAGCCGGCGGCCTTCGATCGGGTTGACCCGGCCCAAGCCACCCACATTTTGATTTCGGTTCCACCGGGCAGCGACGGGGATCCCGTACTGAACTCCTTTGGCGCAGCCATTTCGGAGACTGGCTTGGCCTGGCTGGGCTATCTGTCGACCACCGGGGTCTACGGCGATACGGGCGGCGGGGAGGTCAACGAAACATCATCCCTCAACCCCGCCTCGGAACGCTCGGCCCGGCGGGCTGAAGCCGAAGCGGGCTGGCTCTCTCTCGAAGGGGTGCCGGCTCACATATTCCGCCTCGCCGGTATCTACGGGCCGGGACGAAGCGCCCTCGACCAGATCCGGGCCGGACGGGCGCGGCGGATCGACAAACCCGGATTTGCGTTCTCGCGCATCCACGTGGAAGACATTGCCGGCGTCCTCGCCGCCTCCATGGGCGCACCGAATCCCGGCGCCATCTACAATGTGTGCGACAATGAACCGGCACCCCAGGCCGACGTGATCGCCCATGGCTGCGAGCTGCTGGGCGTCGACGCGCCCCCGCTGATCCCATACGACGAAGCCCAAGGGGACATGACCGGGATGGCGCGGTCTTTCTGGCAGGACAATCGCCGGGTCAGCAACGCCCGCATCCGAACCGAGTTGGGATATGCGCTCAAATACCCGACCTACCGGGAAGGCTTGCGCGCCATTCACACCGCCGCCGGGAATTAACCCGTATTTCCCGCCAAGTCCAACAGCCGCGCCGCCGTCGCAGTCAGCCGGTCGAGATCGTGTGGTTCGCTGAGGCGGTGATCGCCGCCTTTGACGAAAGTTATTTCCACATCGTCCGAGCGGAGCTTCTCCTGGATGGCGAGGCTGGTCCGCCACGGCACCGCGTCGTCCTCCATGCCGTGGATCAGCCGCACCGGGCAGTCGATGGCGATCTCTCCGCCCAGCAGGAGTTGGTCCTTGCCGTCATCGATCAGGGCCTGGGTGAAGGTATAGTCGTCCTCATAATCGCTAGGGATGACCACCTTGCCCTCGGCCTCCATCACATCCCGCTGCTCCGGGGTCAGTTCCTCGGCGTAAAGCCGCTCGGTAAAATCGGGTGCCGGCGCGATGCCCACCAACCCGGCAATGCGCCCGGGACGGGCCAGCGCCGTCAGCAACATGATCCAGCCGCCCATGGAGGACCCCACCAGCACCTGAGGTCCCTCGGTGAGCTCATCCAAGGCCGCCAGCGCGTCCGCCGCCCAGGAACCAATGGTGCCGTCGGCGAACGCGCCCTCGGACTCCCCGTGGCCCGCATAGTCGAATCGGAGATAGGCGTTGCCCCGATCCCGGCATAGCTCCTCGAGCGCCAGCGCCTTGCCCCCCGACATGTCCGACATGAAACCGGTCATGAAGACGACGCCGGGGCTTCGGCCGGGCGTTCTGCGGTAGGCGATGGACGGCCCGGAACCGCGTGTTAATATTTCGGCCTTGAGGTCGGGGGTGGACGCATGGTCGGACATTCTTGTTCCCGTGCGAAATGGCGGCGAAGAGATTGAACCAGGAAATTAGCACCGAAGGCAGGCCGGCGGTATCCGCCGCGAGCGAAAAAACCATCGCCGGCGGCGCCACCGTGCTGCAGGTCCTGCCGGCACTGGAGACGGGCGGGGTCGAACGCGGCTCGGTCGATGTCGCCAACGCCGTCGTCGCCGCCGGCGGGCGTTCCATCGTCGCCTCGGCCGGCGGACGCATGGAGCACGAACTCAGCCGGGGCGGCGCCGAACACGTCACCTTGCCGGTGGATTCCAAGAATCCGCTGGTCATGCGCGCCAACATCCGCCGGCTGGTCCGGATCATCAAGTCGGAGAACGTCGACGTGGTCCACGCCCGCTCCCGGGCGCCGGCCTGGAGCGCCATTGCCGCCGCCTATAGAACCGGCCGCCGCGTCGTCACCACCTTTCACGGCACTTACGGCCACGCCAACGTGTTCAAGCGCCGCTACAACAGCGTCATGACCCGGGGCGAACGGGTCATTGCCATCTCCGAATTCATCGCCGGACACATGCGCGAGGTCTATGACGTCCCGGACGGCAAGATCCGTGTCATCCACCGCGGCGTCGACATTGCCCGCTTCGACCCCGCCAGAGTGTCCCAGGAACGGATCATCGCGCTCTCCGAACGCTGGCGGCTGCCAGACGGCGTGCCCGTGGTGATGCTGCCCGGCCGGCTGACCCGCTGGAAAGGCCAGCGGGTGTTCATCGACGCGGTGAAACTGCTGACGGACCATGACGTCCGGTGTCTGATCGTCGGTTCCGACCAGGGGCGGGACGCCTACCGCAAGAAGCTGATCAAGGAAATCGAGGGCGCCGGGCTTGGCGGCAAGATACATGTGATCGACCATTGCGATGACATGCCTGCCGCCTACATGCTGACCGACGCGGTGATCTCCGCCTCCATCGAACCGGAAGCCTTTGGCCGTGTCGTTACCGAGGCCCAGGCCCTCGGCCGGCCCGTCATCGCCACCGATCACGGCGGCGCCCGCGAGACCATTATCGACGGCCGGACCGGATGGCTGACGCCGCCGGGCGACGCCCAAGCGCTCGCCGCCACGATCGCCCGGGTCCTCGATCAGGACCCGTCGGCCCGGGGGAACTATGCGGCCCGTGCGGTCGCACATATCCGTGACAACTTCACCAAGGACGCCATGTGCGCCAAGACCATCGCGGTCTATGACGAGCTTCTCGGCGGCGCACCGGCGGGCTGAGCCCGGAGCCCGAGCAAATGGCCGGCCGGATACTGGTGATCAAGCTTGGGGCGCTGGGCGACTTCCTGCAGGCCGCGGGACCCTTCGCCGCCATCCGCGCCCATCACCCGGACGCCCGCATCACCCTGCTGACGACCCGGCCATTCGCCGACTTCGCCGCCGCGTCACCCTGGTTCGACGAGGTGTGGACCGATGTCCGGCCCAGGCTTTGGCAATTCATTGAATGGATGCGCCTTCGGGGCCAACTCAATAGCGGCCGGTTCAACCGGGTATATGATCTCCAGACCTCCGACCGCTCGTCCGGCTATTACCGGCTGTTCGGAAAAAAGCCCGAATGGTCGGGAATCGCCCGGTCCTGCTCCCACCCCCACGCCAACCCCGGACGCGACTTCATGCACACCATGGAACGCCAGGCCGAACAGCTGAAAATGGCGGGAATCGACGCGGTTCCGGCGCCTAATTTTTCCTGGGTCGACGCGCGGATCGAACGCTTCGGGCTCGCCGAACGCCATGCCCTGCTGGCGCCCGCGGGCGCCCGTCACCGGCCCGAGAAACGCTGGCCCAAGGATTACTTCGCCGAGCTCGCCAACTGGCTTCAGGATCGGGGCGTTCAGCCGGTGCTTCTGGGCACGGCGGGCGAAGCGCGGTTTCTGGACGAGATCGTCATCCAGGCGCCGGGGTCCCGTTCCCTGGCCGGCGAAACGAGCCTGTCCGACTTGATTGCGCTGGGCCGGGGCGCGCTCACCGCCATCGGCAACGACACCGGTCCCATGCACGCCGCCGCCATGGTCGGCTGCCCGACGGTGGTGGTCTACTCCAAGGCGTCCGACCCAGCGCTGTGCGCCCAGCGGGGACCGCATGTGAGTATCCTGCGGCGGGACGACCTCGAGACCTTGGAGCTCGCCGATGTCACCGATGAACTCTCGGAGCCCATTCTTCGGACCCTTGCCTAGATCGGGTCATGTCTTGACGGAACCACGGCGCGGTTTCGTCAAAACATGTGAATCGGCTCTAGGCGCTTCTTGACAGGCGAAGCTGGATTGCCGATATAAGCGGCACTATGACGCATGACCGTGCCACTACCACCACCACGGCCACGACCCTCCGCGGGGGGCCGTGACGTCCGGCGCGTGTGCATAGACGGACTCACAGCCCTCCTCGCAGACGCAAGGGGGGTTTTTTGGTGCCATGTCTTGAGTGACGACGAAGGATCGGACCGATGGCGAACGGAGTAGAAGCAGGCGCGAACGTGAAGCTGACGCTGCCAGACGGCAGCGTCCGGGACTACACGGCGCCGGTGACCGGCGCCGCGGTGGCCGCCGACATCGGTCCCGGCCTCGCCAAGGCGGCGCTGGCCGCCCGGATTGACGGTGAAATGTGGGATCTCAACCGGGAAATTCCGGGTGATTGCAATTTCTCCATCGTCACCGCCAAGGACGGGGATGCGTTGGAGTTGTTGCGCCACGATGCCGCCCATGTGCTGGCCCAATCCGTCCAGGAACTGTTCCCCGGCACCCAGGTGACCATCGGCCCGGCCATCGAAAACGGCTTCTATTACGACTTTGCCCGCGACGAGCCGTTCTCGACGGATGATTTCGAGGCCATCGAAAAGCGGATGGCGGAAATCGTCGATCAGGACCTGCCTATCGAACGCCAGGTCTGGGACCGGGCCGAAGCGATCGCGCATTTCAAGTCCATCGGCGAAATCTACAAGGCCGAGATCATCGGGGACCTGCCGGAATCGGAGGAGATCACCATCTACCAGCAGGGCGATTGGAAGGACCTCTGCCGGGGCCCGCACCTGCCCTCGACCGCTAAGCTGGGCAAGGCGTTCAAGATGCTCAAGCTCGCCGGCGCCTACTGGCGGGGCGACAGCCGGAACGAGATGCTGCAGCGCATGTACGGCACGGCATGGGCTGACGAGAAGCAACTCAAGTCGTATCTCACCATGCTCAAGGAGGCGGAGAAGCGGGATCACCGCCGGATCGGCCGGGAAATGGAGCTGTTCCACCTCCAGGAGGAGGCCATCGGCTCGGTGTTCTGGCACGAGAAAGGCTGGTCCCTGTACCGCACCATCGAGGCCTATATGCGCCGCCGGCTGGAAAACGCCGGCTATGTGGAGGTCAAGACGCCGCAGTTGGTGGACCGGGCGCTGTGGGAGGATTCCGGCCATTGGGACAAGTTCCGCGAGAACATGTTCATCGCCGAGGTGGACGAGGGCAAGGCGGTGAAAGCGAGCGAAAGCCATGGCGCTTCCGGTGACGGCGCGCCCTCGGCCGGCGGCAGCGACACCAAGAAACACCTGGCCTTGAAACCAATGAATTGCCCCTGCCACGTTCAGATCTTCAATCAGGGCATCAAGAGCTACCGCGCGTTGCCCCTGCGCATGGCCGAATTCGGCTCCTGCCACCGTTATGAGCCGTCGGGCGCGCTGCACGGCTTGATGCGGGTGCGCGCCTTCACCCAGGACGACGCGCACATCTTCTGTACCGAGGATCAGATCGAAAGCGAGACGGCAGCGTTCATCGAATTGCTGTCGTCGATCTACAGGGACTTCGGTTTCGAGGATTTCGTGATCAAATTCTCCGACCGGCCGGACGTGCGGGCCGGCGAGGATGCGGTGTGGGACAGGGCGGAGCAGGCCTTGCGGGAGGCAACGGACGCCGCCGGTGTCGAGGTGGAGCTGAACCCGGGCGAAGGCGCGTTCTACGGGCCCAAACTGGAATTCGTGCTCCGCGACGCCATCGGGCGGGACTGGCAGTGCGGCACCCTTCAGGTGGACTTCGTCCTGCCGGAACGCCTGGACGCCAACTACATCGGCGAGGACAACGAAAAGCACCGCCCGGTAATGCTTCATCGCGCCATTCTCGGTTCGTTCGAGCGCTTTATCGGCATATTGATCGAGAACTACGCCGGGCGCTTCCCCCTGTGGCTGGCGCCGGTGCAGGCGGTCGTGGCGACCATCACCAACGATGCGGACGATTACGCCAACGAAGTGGCCGGCGCCCTCGAATCGGCCGGCCTTCGGGTGGAGACGGACCTCCGGAACGAGAAGATCAACTACAAGATCCGCGAGCACAGCCACGCCCGTGTGCCGCTGATCGCCGTCGTCGGCGCCCGGGAGGCGGAGGATAAGACCGTGGCGCTCCGGCGTTTGGGCGGCAAGGCTCAAGAAATTGTTGCGCTGAATGAGGCAGTCGCTAGACTTGTCGGCGAAGCGGCCGCACCGGGAGCCTGAGCTGGGGCGATACTGGGGCGGCTAGTTGAGTTTAAAGTCCTTTTTCATAACCAGGGGTCCAACGCGTGACAGCATCATGATCTATCGGCACCTGGGGAGGCAAAGGCCGATAGAGGAGTTGCGTCAATAGCCCGCCCACCCATGCAGGCCAGGCCCGAGAAAGAGGGCCCCCGCGTAAACGAAGACATCGATAACGCCCAAATCCGTCTGGTGGATGCCGACGGAGAAATGATCGGCGTCGTACCCACCGAAGAAGCTCTGGACCGTGCCGCGGATGCGGGCCTCGACCTGGTCGAGGTGTCGCCCAATGCGGATCCGCCGGTGTGCAAAATTCTCGATTTCGGCAAGCTCAAGTACGAGAACCAGAAGAAGAAGGCCGAGGCGCGGAAAAAGCAGAAAACCATCGACGTCAAGGAAATCAAGATGCGCCCGGGCATCGAGGAGCACGACTATCAGGTCAAGATGCGCTCCATGCGCCGGTTCATCGACGATGGCGACAAGGTGAAGGTGACCTTGCGCTTCCGCGGCCGCGAGATGGCCCACCAGGATTTGGGCGCCAAGGTGCTGGACCGGGTGCGGGACGACATGGACGAACTGGCCAAGGTTGAGCAGTTCCCACAGATGGAAGGCCGCCAGATGACCATGGTGTTCGCGCCGAGGTAATCCCGGCCAAATCCGCACGTGTTGATCCTCGGCATCTATACCGGCGGGCATGACGGCAACGCCGCGCTCTTTGACGACTACCACATGCTGGCGGCCGTGCAGCTCGAGCGGATGACCCGCCTCAAGGGAGACGGCGGCCGGCCGCCGCAGCAGGCTATCGACGAGTGCCTCGCGATCGCCGGCGTGACGGGCGCTGATGTCGATGTCGTCATGCTGGGACGCAGCGAGTTTCCGGCACGCTACTTCACTCATCTGCCACCCGGCCGGGCGCTGGAAGCGCGGCTGCGCCGTCTCGCCGGCAGGGAGAAGCGCAAGTCCATGGAGCGTGAGATGGTCCGCTACGGGCGGACGGACTCGGAGAGGATGTTCCGGGCCGGCGCCTATCTGTCTGACCTCGGATTGCGCCCGGACGTACCGCTGCGCTTCTTCAACCACCACGAAGCCCACGCGCTGCCCTGCCTCTTTCACACGGACTGGGACGAGGCGCTGCTCTATACCGCCGACGGCGGCGGCGACAACGTGCAGTACAGCCACCGCGTCTTTCGCGACGGCAGGCTGCAGACGCTCCATGGCGGCGACGAGGCGTTCCTGGAGCGGCAGCGGATCGACAGCGTCGGGATCGCCTACCTGGTCGCCACGGTGTCCCTCGGCTACCGCCCCAACAGGCATGAGGGCAAGCTGACCGGGCTCGCGGCATGGGGCCAGCCGGTGCTAAAGGAAGGGCTGGACCGCTTCTTCCGTATCGACGACGAGGGTCGCATCGCGACCGATTTCGCCTCGTACAAGGACATGCACCGGGCGCTCGGCGACCTGTTCGAGGGCCAGCGGCGCGAGGATGTCGCGGCGTCGATCCAGGCGTTCCTGGAAGAAACGGTGCTGAGCGCGGTCGGTCGCCTGGTGCGCAGGACCGGTGCGCGGCGGCTCGGCCTCAGCGGGGGTGTCCACGCCAACGTCAGGCTCAACCAGCGCCTGGCTGAGGAGCTGCCGCTGGACGAGGTGTTCGTCTACCCGGCGATGAGCGATGCCGGCCTGGCTGCAGGCGGCGTGCTGCGCTTCCTGCTCGACCGGGACGGGATGGACACCTGGCTCGCCAACCGCTGGCGGCTGGAGGACCTTCATTACGGCCGGCCCTACGGCGATGCCATCGACACGACGCTCGGCCGCGCGGGCGGCATAACGCGCCTAGGCGGGGACCCGATCCACATCGCAGTGGAAGAACTCGCCGCCGGGCGGGTCGTGGCGATCTACACCAAGGCGATGGAATACGGGCCGCGGGCGCTGGGGGCGCGCTCGATCCTGGCCTCGCCCGCCGACGCGACGATCAACGACACCCTGAACAAGCGCCTCTCACGCACCGAGTTCATGCCCTTCGCACCCGTCGTTGCCGAGGAGGATGCGGGGGAGATCTTCGAGATCACGCCCGTCAATCGCTATGCCGCCCGCTTCATGACCATCACCTGCGCCACGCGGGAAGCCTGGAAGCCCTGCATTCCAGCGGTCGTGCACGTGGATGGGACGGCACGGCCGCAGATCGTCTCGCGCGACCCGAATCCCCTCTATTTCGATATCCTGCAGGGCTTCAAGCGGTCGACCGGCCTGCCGGTGCTGATCAACACCAGCTTTAACGCCCATGAAGAGCCCATCGTGAACACGCCGGCCGAGTGCCTACAGGCGCTGCAGGACCGGCGGGTCGATGCCGTCGTGACCGAAAACGGCTACTACACCCACGCGTGACGCCGGCAAGGCGCTCCCGCCTTTCGCCGCGGGCCCTTTTCGGCCTAGTATTCATGGCGAGGGAGGACACGATGAACCGCGACTTGCTGCATCCCATAACCGAGGACGAAAAGCGGGCCTACGACGAGGATGGCGCGGTCTGCATTCGCGGCCAGTTCGACCGGGAATGGATCGATCACATGCTGGCGGTGTGTACCCGCAACGACGTAAATCCGGGCGGCACGCGCTATGAACAGAGTGACGCGGACGATCCCGGCCGCTTCGTCGCCGCGACCCACATGTCGCGCGACAACAAGGACATATGGAATTTCGCGCTGAACTCGCCGGCCGCCGAGATCGCCGCGACCCTGATGGGCGTGGACGAGGCGCGGTTCTTCTACGATCAGCTCTTCGTCAAGGAGCCCGGCACCCTGGCGCCGACGGCGTGGCACAACGATTTGCCGTTCTGGCCCTTCGACGGCGAGGATGTCGCCTCGGTCTGGGTCGCGCTGACCCCGACGCCCAAGGAAAACAGCGGCCTCGTCTATGTCGGCGGCTCCCACAAGTGGAACAAGATGTATTACCCGGAACCGGCGACGCCCCGGGACAACTTCACCATGCCCGAGGCCGAGACCTTCGAACGCTGCCCCGCCTTTCACAAGGAATTCGACAATCCCGACTACCGGTTCCTGAGTTGGGACATGGAGGCGGGCGATTGCCTGGTGCATCACCCGATGGCCGTGCACGGCTCGGGCAAGAACGCCTCCCTCGATATGACGAGGGTCGCCATCTCGGTCCGCTATTTCGGCGGCGACGCCACCTGGCACGGCAAACGCACCGTTTTCGAGGTGCCCGGCACGTCGGACGATATGTTCCCGGTCGGCGAGATGCCCATCAACGACGACATCTTCCCGGTGGTCTGGCGGGCCTGATCGACGTCCCCGGCCGTCACCCTCCTATGGGTTCCGATCGGGATCCCATTCGATCCGCAGCCGCTGGATACCCCGGAACGTCAGCGTCGGGATGTATTCCCACTCCTGACCGGGGACGAGCTTCATATGAGGCAGCCGCCTGGTTAGTTCCTCAAGGATGATTTTCATCTCCAACCGGGCCAACGGCGCGCCCATGCAGAAGTGCGCTCCGTTTCCGAACGCCAAGTGCTTTTTCTCCTGTTTGCGCAGGATGTCGAATTTGTCGCCGTCGGCGAACGCGGCATCGTCCCGGCTGCCGGATCCGATCGCCAGCAGAATCTTCGCGCCTTTTGGAACGTCGAAGTCCCCGATCCTCGCATCCCTGGTGGCGATGCGCCTCCATGTGAAGATGGAGGAGTCGTAGCGGAGGATTTCCTCGACCGCATTAGGGATCAGAGAGGGATCATTGCACAGCGCCTCCCACTGCGCCCGGTCCTCCAGCAGCGCCCGCATCCCGTTGGCGGAGGCTTGGGTCGTGGTCTCATGCCCCGCGAACTGCATCAGGAACATGACGTTGCAGAGGTAGTTGATGGTGAATTTATCCGGATCGGCCTGGTGGAGGCGCACCATGTCACCGAGATAATTGTCGCCCGGGTTCTCGTAGGCATCGTCGACCAGCTTCTTGGTAAATGCCCAGTGCTCGCCCATGTCATGCATCATCGCGACCTGCTCGGCCTCGCTGGGACGCCCCCAATTGACGACGGACCGAGCCGAGCCCAGCTGTTTGACCCGCACCGCATGATCATCGTCCGCGCCGAGAAAGATGAAGATCGCCAGCGCGGGCACTTCGTAAAGCATCTCCCCAACCAAATCGGCCTCGCCCTTGGCCGCGAAACGGTCGATGAAGCCGCTGACGATTGCCCGGATCCGCGTCTCGACCTGTTGGACACGTTTCGGCGTAAACGCGTCTCCAAAGACCTTGCGGTGCGCCCGATGGGTCTCCGGGTCCTCGTCCACAAGGGATGGTTCCACCGAGATATCGAGGCTGTCCCGCACTTCGGCGGCGGCCGGGCACAGGGGGGTTACCGGGTGCCGCGCCAAGGCGGCGGAAAAAGTCTCAGGATCGCGGAACACGCGGACGATCTCGTCGTACTTGGTCACCACCCAGTAACCGGACTTGGGATCATGGAATATGGGCTCGTCCGACCGCGCCTTGCTGAAGAACGCGAACGGATTGGCCACGTAGGCGTCGTCGAAAGGTTCGAACGCCGCCGCCATGCCGGTTGCCGGGCAGCGGGCGCGCGCATCGGAATTGGCATCGAGCTCCTTCGGCGTCGACTGAAACATGCCGAGATTGAGATCGTTGGACATTTTCTGGCCTCCCACGTTCAGGCACGGAATTTCGAGAGCCTATCGATAAATATGTGATTTGTCAAATATTGACTTATCACAGAGATGGTGGTTTTGTAGTCCCATTGTCCCAGTTGAATGCGGCCGGCATGTCCAAACCTGAACATCCCCTGGAGCTCGACCGACACCTCCCCTCCTTGATTCAGACCTTGGGGAACAAGATTTCGCTCCATGCGCTCCGGGAAGGCGCCCGTCCCCATGACCTAGATCTGCGGGAGTTGAGAGTGATCCTGATCCTGGGCGCCGAGGGACGCTCCACGATCAATGACGTGGCCGACCGGATCGCCATGGATCGCGGCGGCACAAGCCGCGCCATCAGCCGGTTGGAAAAGCGGGGATTCATCGCGCGCTCCGACGACTCGCGCGACCGGCGGCGCTCCCTGGTCGATTTGACCGGTCAAGGAGTCCGGGTTCACGACGAACTGGCTTCGTTTGCCCTTACCCGGGAAGAACTACTCTTGAGAGATTTCTCCGAGTCCGATCGAATTCACCTCAACGAGCTTCTGCGGCGGGTCGTCGGGAATGTGGACAATATGCTGACAAACGGCGAGGCATGATGATTCGACGCTGGCCATCGGTGCGCCCATCCCCGATCATCGCGCTGTACCGCGGACCGCGATCGGAGGCACGGAAATGAGAATTTGCGTTGCCGGTGCGCCCGGCGCCTTCGGGCGCAAGCATCTGGATGCCCTCGGCATGATCGACGGCGTGGAGGTCACCTCCGTCGTCGGCGGTGAGCCGGACGATATGGAAGGCTTCGCCGGGGACCGG
>CAZUGT010000174.1:0-11570 GCA_964620095.1 uncultured Rhodospirillaceae bacterium
CAGCGGAGGAGATCGCAATGTTCGAGATGTTCGAGCGCGAGGGATGGCCGCCCGAGCGGCGGCGCGCCCATATCCTGAGCCGGATCAAGGACCGCGGCCGCACCGCCGCGGCGGAATGAGCGACCGCGACTACTGCTATCCGCCCGACTACACCGTTCTCCGCAACAGGCTGGACATCCGGGACGCCCCGGCGCTGGAGGCGGCCGAGCGCGAGTTGGTCGCCCAGCGCCTTCTTGAGCCCGTCCCGGCGGGCGACTTTGATCTTGCCCACCTGAAGGCGATCCACCGCCATCTGTTCCAGGACGTCTACGCCTGGGCGGGCGAGGTCCGCACAGTCGAGTTCGCCAAGGACGGGAGCCGCTTCCAGCCGAGACGTTTCATCGAGACCGGCATGGCGGACATCCACCGCCGCATCGTGGCGGCCGGGTATTTCGCGGGGCTGGGGCCGGACGAGTTCGCCGGGGGTGCCGGCCCGGTGCTGGGCGACATCAACCATGTCCACCCGTTCCGCGAGGGTAATGGACGCACGCAGCTCCAGTATCTGAAGCAACTCGCCGCGCGCGCCGGTCACGTCCTCGAGCTGACCCGTCTCGACCGTGCCACCTGGCTCGACGCCTCGCGCCTGTCCAATATGGGCGATCATGCCGCCATGACCCGCTGCATCCGCTACGCGCTGATATAGCCGACCGCGCTTCCATCCGCCGCCGCTGACGCCGACGGCTTCCGGCTGCCGCGCCGCCATGATGCCGCCGTCTCCATTCCTGCGCTGCTCAACCTCGGGAGGAAAGGGTCAGGGTGAGGGGGTGTGGCCGGTCCGGTGGGCCCGGCCATGACGCATTTCATTTGGGGCGCCCGCCAGCCGTCATGCCCCGACCCACTGGACCGGCTTTGCCGGCCAGCCGGCAAAGTGGCGGGGCATCCAGGATATTCACCACAGAGACACAGAGGCACGGAGGCCGAGAGGAGAGGTTTCGATCCCGATGCTCCTCACCGTCTCACTGTCTCTGTGGTTCAGGAATTGGAAATCTGGATACCCCGGACTTGCACCGGGGTATGACGGAATAGGGGGCTCTAACACCAGCCGTCATGCCCGTGCTTGACACGGGCATCCACGTCTGACGGCGCGTTCCGGTGCGGCCCGTCAAATCCCCGAAGAGGTTGATTCCGGCGGCCGTGGACGGAAAATAGGGTCCCATGACCAAGCTGCCTCCCGTTCACCCGACCGTCGTTCACATGCTTGCGGACGCGGCCCAACGCTCCGGCGGCGCCCACGCCCTGGTATCCGGGGAGGGGGCGCTGACCTACCGCCAGTATGTCCGCTGCGTCGGCGGATTTGCCGCCGAACTTCTGGAAATCGGCGGCCCGGGCGACCGGGTGGCGCTGGTCTGCGGAAATTCCATCGACATGGCCATCGCCATGTACGCCGTCCATGCCGCGCGCATGCAGGCGGTGCCGGTCAACCCCATCTATACGGAACGGGAGCTTCATCACATTCTGTCCGATGCCGAGCCGGTCGCCGTGGTCTTCGACGACGAGGTGCGCCCGTTGATCGAGGGACTGGCCGGCCGGCTTCGGATCGCCGCCCGGATACCCATCGGCGGCGAGGGCGGCCGGTCGCTGGCCGAATGGCGGGACGATGAAACCGCCGCCCTCCCCGATGCGCTGCCGAAGCCGGACGAACTGGCGACCCTTCAGTACACCGGCGGAACCACCGGCCTCCCGAAAGGCGTCAATATCACCCACGGCCAGCTCTCCATCAATCTGAGCCAGCGCGAAGCGGTGGTGCCGACGGTTCCCGACGGCGAGACGGTTCTCTGCGTGATGCCGCTGTTTCATGTCTTCGCGAGCTGCATGTGCCTTCACCTGACCGCCTATTGCCGGGGAAGGCTGGTGATCCAGCGGCGCTACCACCCAGATACGGTGCTCGACGCCGTCGAGGGGGAAGGCGTCACCGTGCTGCCCGTGGGGCCCACCATCTTCAACGGGCTGATGGCCATGGACCGGTTCGCCGCCACCGATTTTTCAACCCTCAGAACGGTGTATTCCGGCTCGGCCCCGCTGCCCGTGGACACGCTGCGCAAATGGCGGGAGATCACCGGCACGTCCATCCTGGAGGGCTACGGCCAGACCGAGGCGGGACCGTTGCTCACCTCCAATGTCGCAGGCAAGCCCATCGTTCCGGGCTCGGTGGGGCCGCCGATCCCCGAAACCGAGATTGAAATCGTCGACGTGGAGACCGGCGGGACTGTTCTCGCCCCCGGCGAGGAGGGCGAGATTCGCGCGCGCGGCCCGCAGATCATGTCCGGATACCGCAACCGGCCGGAAGAGACCGCGCTGGCGCTGCGCGGCGGCTGGCTCTACACCGGCGACATCGGAAAGCTGGACGAAGACGGCATCCTGTGGATTACCGACCGCAAGAAGGACATGGTCATCGTCGGCGGCTATAACGTCTACCCGCGGGAAATCGACGAGGTGCTGTTCGCCCACCCCAACGTCGTCGAGGCCGCCGCCGTCGGCGCGCCCGACGACTACAGGGGCGAGGTCATCCATGCCTTCGTCGTTCTCCGCGACCGGACCGGCGATCCCCAGGCCGCCCTGCTGGATTATTGCCGGGACAGTCTTGCGAAGTACAAGGTCCCGGCGCACATTCATGTGGTCGACCGGCTCATGAAGACGACGGTCGGCAAGATCGACAAGGCGGCGATGCGGCAAAGCCTGACAGGCTGATTTTCGCCGGCGGGCAGGAAACGAGGCAAACCATGGGACTCAACGCTCAAATTCCGTATGGCGCATATTGGAGCACGCCCTTCGCCAAGTGGCAGGGCAGCCTCTCCCATCTGCACAGCATCGAGTTCGGGGCCCATGTGGCCCGCGAGGAGATGGCCAAACGGGAGATCGACCCGGACGCGCTGGACTACGGCGTCCTCGGGATAACGGTTCATCAGCGCACCTCGTTCGTGGGGCTGCCCTGGTTCACCCACATGCTGGGCGCGCCCCATGTCGGCGGGCCCGCGATTTCCCAGGTCTGCGCGACCGGCGTCCGCTGCCTCGAGAACGCCGCCCAGGAAGTCGGCGGCGGGATGGCCGAGGTCGCCCTGGTGGCGACCGTCGACCGGATCTCCAACGGGCCGCAGGTCTATTATCCGGCGCCGGCCGGTCCGGGCGGCACGGGAGCCCACGAAAACGTCACCCTCGACAACATGCAGCGCGACCCCGTCGGCGGCCATTCCATGCTCCAGACGGCGGAAAACGTCGCCGCCAAGCACCAGATCACCACCGAGCAGCAGCACGAGGTCGTGCTGATGCGCCAGGAGCAATACCAGGCGGCGCTGGCGGACGGCCGGGCGTTCCAGAAGCGCTTCATGACCCTGCCGTTCGAGGTGCCGTCGGCCAACTTCAAGAAGACCGTCGCGGTCATGGACGGCGACGAAGGGGTCTATCCGCCAAACCCCGAAAAACTCGCGGGCATGAAGCCGGTACTGAAGGACGGCTCGGTCACCTTCGCCGGCCAGACCCACCCGGCGGACGGCAATGCCTGCATCATCGTGACCGCGCCCGGCAAGGCGGCCGATCTCAGTTCCGACACGGACATCACCGTCCGGCTCCTGGGCTTCGGCATGGCGCGGGCCGAGAACGGCTATATGCCCGAGGCGCCGGTGCCGGCGGCGAAGCGGGCGCTGGACATGGCCGGCCTCTCCATCGGCGAAATCGACGCCGTGAAGACCCATAACCCGTTCGCCGTCAACGACATCTATTTCGCCAGGGAGACGGGCTGCGATCTCGCCAGGATGAACAATTACGGCTGCACCCTGGTCTGGGGCCATCCCCAGGCGCCCATGGGCACCCGCGGGGTCATCGAGCTCATCGAGGAACTTGCCCTGCTCGGCGGCGGCCGGGGGTTGTTTACCGGGTGCGCCGCCGGAGACACGGGCATGGCGGTGGTGCTGGAAGTAACAGGCTGATGCCGGGCGAACCGAATTCCGGTGACGGATTGTCCGGCGATTCCCGTTAGGATGAAGACATTCATATTCGTTTCAGGAGGCGTATCGTGATTTCGCTCAAGCGTATTCTTGTTTTCGTATTTCTGTTGCCGTTGCTGGGCTGGGCCGCGCCGGCGGAGGCCGCGCCGCCCGACCTGCGGACCCCCTCGCCGGTCATCTACCTCGCCGACAATCTGGACGAGGTGGACAAGCTCGGCTGGTGCATCGACACGGTGGGCCGCGGCCTGTCGGACCGGCTGCACGCCCATTCCTGCAAGCCCCGGGGGGGCGACGTGCAGTTCAAGTTCGATGCCGCATCGGGCCGCATCCAGTCGGCGACCTTCGACAATCTGTGCGCGGAAATATTGGGCGGCGCCAAGGCCGGCGCCAAGCTCGGCCTGTTGACCTGCGGAGGCAAGGCGGCCCAGCAATTCGTCTACGAGGCGTCCGGTTCCGAGTTCCGGGTCAAGTCCGACGCCTCCCTGTGTCTCGCCGTCGCGCCGACGAGCCGGCAGGCCGGCCCGTTCATGTCCCGCGATCTGATGCTGGCCGCCTGCGCCGGTACGGAGACCCGCTACAAGGCCTGGGTGATCAAGCCCTAGATCGGGTCTGGCCCGGGAAAGAATGGCTGGGGTGGGAGGATTCGAACCTCCGAATGCCGGTACCAAAAACCGGTGCCTTAGACCACTTGGCTACACCCCATGACCGGAGGGCTATCCATAGTCGGACGGGCGTTTTCGCGCAAGGCCCGGAGGTTTAGCCCGGGCTAACCGAACAGCGCCG
Source organism: uncultured Rhodospirillaceae bacterium (assembly GCA_964620095.1). Taxonomy (GTDB): domain Bacteria; phylum Pseudomonadota; class Alphaproteobacteria; order Rhodospirillales; family UBA2165; genus JAJDXO01. The sequence continues at coordinate 4,764 of CAZUGT010000174.1, forward strand.
GATCGGCGGGGCCCGGCGGCAGCACCGGCGCCGCCTTGATCCACCAGTCCGGGTGAAATTCCTCCAGCGCCATGGCGCCGAACTGCGCGCTGGGCTCGTCCCGCATGAGGGCGAAGCACGTCGCGCCGCTGCCCGACAGCCGGGTCAACAGGGCGCCCGGCAGTTCGGCCATCTCTTCGAGCATCACGGCAATCACCGGGGCGGCCCCGATCGCCGCGTCCGTGAGGTCGTTGCCGGACACAGCCAGGGTTTCGGCCAGCGCCTCCACGTCCGTCCACGAGGCGGGGGTCGGTGCCGGATCGCCGAACGGACCTTGCCGGCGGCCGAAGATTTCGGGGGTGGAGACCGGAATGCCCGGATTGGCGAGCACCAGCCACGCGGCCGGCAGGTCCGGCGCCGGCCCGATCATGTCCCCGATGCCGCTCACCCGGGCGGGGCGTCCGGCGAGGCAGACCGGCACGTCCGCGCCCAGCGCCAATCCCAGCGCCGCGAGTTCGGCATCGTCCCCGGCATCGTCCATGTCGAGCTCCCATAGTTCCCTCAAGGCCAGCAGCGCCGCGGCGGCATCGGCGGAACCGCCGCCGATGCCGGACGATACGGGCAGGTTCTTCGTCAGGCCGAGTTCCGCCCCGTTCGTCGAACCCGAGGCGTCGCGGAGCGCGCGGGCGGCGCGGAGGACGAGGTTGTCGCCGTCGGCGGACAGCCCGCCGGCGAACGGGCCGTCGACGGTCAATGACAAATCCCCGGCGGCCCGGGCGGTGACGACGTCTCCGACGCCCGCAAAGGCGACGAGGCTGTCCAGCAGGTGATAGCCGTCGTCGCGTTTGCCGGTTATCCGGAGATAAAGGTTGATTTTGGCGGGGGCGGCCCGGGTGATGACGCGGCTCAACGTGCGCCTCGCTCAGTGGTGGATCGGCTAGTTTCCGGCGGGTTTGCCGTGCTTTTCGGGATCGAACCCGTTTTCGAGCTTGTCCCTGATCTTGACCTCGAGGTCCTTTTCCGGCTCCAGGATCAGGGACCGCTGCCATTGGAAGCGCGCTTCGTTCCTGCGGCCGACGAGCCAATAGACGTCGCCCAGGTGATCGTTGATGGTGGGGTCCTCGGGGCGCAGCTCCACGGCCCGCTCCAGGTGCTTGACCGCGCCGGGAAGGTCGCCGAGCCGGTAGAGAACCCAGCCCAGGCTGTCGACGATATAGCCGTCGGTCGGGCGTTTCTCGACCGCCTTTTCGATCATGCTCCTGGCCCGGTCGAGGTTCTTGCCCAGTTCGACCCACGAATAGCCGAGATAGTTGAGCACGAAGGGCTGGTCGGGTTGCAGTTCCAGCGCTTTCAGGAAGGCCGGTTCCGCCTTCGGCCATTCCTTCAGCCGTTCGTGCGCGATCCCCGTGGTGTAAAGCAGGGTCCAGTGCCTGGGCTCCAGGCTGGGGATGCGGGCCCGGGCGTCCGCGTAAGCCTCGGCCGCCTCGCGGTAGCGCTCGCGCCGGCGAAGAATGTCCCCCATGCTCACCAGGGCGTCGTAGCGGTCCTTGCGTTCCTCGGCGAGCGCGCGGAGTTCCCGGACCGCCTGTTCGGTCTTGTCCAGCCGGTCCAGGTTCGAGGCGATGCGAAGCCGCGCGGACCAGGAGAAGCCGGAGTCCCGGCCGATTTGCCGGTAGACCGCATTGGATTCCGCCAGGCGTTCGTCCCCTTCGAGCACCTCCGCGGCCAGCAGTTTCGCGATGTCCATGCGGGGTTTCAAATGCAGCGCCAGCCGGGCGAACAGCAGGGTCTCGAAGGAGTCCTGCTGGCGAATGGAGCCCGCGAGGCTGAACAGCGCCTCGGCCACGCCGTCCCGGGCCGTCTTCACCCGGACGGGCGGTTTCGGTCCGCCGCCGAGCCGTTTGAAGCTGCCTTCCAGCACCGTCGAGTTCGGATGGTCCGCCATATAGGCGTCATAGGCCGCCTTGGCGCTCTCTTTTCGGCCCGCCCGCTCCAGGAATTCTCCCTGGAGCTGAGTGAGCCTGAGGTTCGTCCGTTGCCGCTTGCCGGCGGCTGTCTTGTAGGCCTCCTCGGCGGCCGCCGTGTTTCCCGCGGCCTCGTTGATCAGCGCCGTATGGGTGCCGTAGAGAATTTCGAGGCCCGGATTGGTCGCCTTGCCGTCCAGTTCGGCGAGGGCCTCGTCGTATTTCTTCTCTCCGGCCAGCAGCCAGGCCTTGACCAGCGGCAGAAAAAACGTGTTGAGACCCGTCTTGGGCAGGGCGGCGAAGCGCTCCCGGGCCGCCGCCGGATCGCCGTCGGCCAGTTCGGCAATGCCGACGATCATCACCGCCAGGGTCGCGTCGGTGCCGGCAAGCTTCAACAGGCGCCGGGCCAGCGACAGCGACTCGCCGACCCGCCCGTCGGCGGCAAGGATCAGAAAGGTGCGGCGCAGCAGGTCCCGGTTTTCGGGCTCGTCCTCGAGGGCGGCGAGGTAGAAATCGGCCGCGGCCGCCGTGCGCCGCTCACGTTGAGCGTGGCGGCCGGCAAGATAATTGCCCGCCGCGGTGGGCCCGACCTCGGTCCCGGCCGCCGAGGCGCCGAAGCCGGTTGCCGGATGCAGTGCGGCCGCGCCGGCAAAAAGGGCGACGGCGGCGGCCTGTAGGAAGTGGAGTTTCCGCACCGGGTCTGGATCTCCTGAACTGGCGGTCAATCCCCCAGAGGTCCGCAAGTGTAACGCCTGGCCATGTGTCCACAAGCGCCAAATGGCCAGAGCCGATCTAGGAATTCTTCACGATCGGTTCAAGCATTCACATATTGGGATAATTGGGTCCGCCGCCCCCCTCGGGCACCACCCATACGATGTTCCGGGTGGGGTCCTTGATGTCGCAGGTCTTGCAGTGGACGCAGTTCTGGGCGTTGATCTGAAGCCGGGTCCGGTCGTTTTCCTCGACGAATTCATAGACGCCCGCCGGACAGTACCGGGCTTCCGGCCCGTCATAGTCCGCGAGATTGACGCGGACGGGCGCGCCGTCGTCCTTGAGGGTCAGATGGACGGGCTGGTTTTCTTCGTGATTGGTGTTGGAAATGAACACCGAGGACAGCTTGTCGAAGGTGATTTCCCCGTCCGGCTTGGGGTAGGCGATCCTCGGCATCTCGGATGCCTTCCGGAGTTGGGTGTGATCCGCGTGATGCTTCAGCGTCCAGGGCGCGTTGCCGCCGAACAGATAGGTGTCGATGGCCGAGTAGATCATCCCCGGCCACAGACCCCAGCGGAACGACGGGCGGATGTTCCGGGCCTTCTTGAGCTCGGTCCAAAGCCACGATGATTTATAGGCCGCCGGATAGGCATCGAGTTCGCCCGGCGCCGCGTCGCCGAGGGCGGCGAAGGCGGCCTCGGCGGCCATCATGCCGGACTTCATGGCGGCGTGGCTGCCCTTGATCTTGGGCACGTTCAGAAATCCCGCCGAATCGCCGATCAGGGCGCCGCCCGGAAATGTCAGCCTGGGCTGCGACTGCAATCCGCCCTCGACCAGGGCCCGCGCCCCGTAGGCGATCCGCTTGCCGCCCTCGAATGTCGGGCGGATGGCGGGGTGCAGCTTGAATCGCTGCATTTCGTCGAACGGGCTCAGGTGCGGGTTCCGGTAATCCAGGCCGATGACGAAGCCCACCGCCACCTGATTGTCTTCCAGGTGATAGATGAAAGACCCCCCGTAGGTGCCGCTGCCGAGCGGCCAGCCGACCGTATGAATCACCCGGCCGGCATGGTGCTGGTCCGGCGGCACTTCCCACAGTTCCTTGATGCCGATGCCGTAGGTCTGGGGGTCGCTGTCCGCATCGAGCCCGAATTTTTCGATCAGCTGCTGGGACAGGGAGCCCCGGCACCCCTCGCCGAACAGGGTGAATTTGGCGCGAAGCTCGACGCCCGGCTGGTGCATCTCCGTCGGCTGGCCGTCGCGGCCGACGCCCATGTCGCCGGTGGCGATTCCGGAGACCCGCCCCGTTTCGTCGAACAGCACTTCGGCCGCCGCGAAGCCGGGGTAGATCTCGACCTCCAGCGCCTCCGCCTGTTCGGCGAGCCAGCGGCACAGGTTGCCGAGGCTGATGATGTAGTTGCCCTTGTTGCGCATCTGCGGCGGGGTCGGGAGGCGGGTCGCCCGTTTCTCGCTCAGCAGCAGAAAACGGTCGTCCTCGGCCGGCGTGTGAAGCGGCGCGCCGCGTTCCTTCCAGTCGGGGAGGAGTTCATCCAGGGCCCGGGGCTCGAAGACCGCGCCGGAAAGAATATGCGCGCCCACTTCGGATCCCTTCTCGACCACGCAGACGCTTATTTCGGTTTCCTTCTCGGCCGCCAGCTGTTTGAGACGGATCGCCGCGGCGAGGCCGGACGGACCCGCGCCGACGATGACCGCGTCGAACTCCATGAATTCCCGTTCCATATCGAAAGACTTCGCACCCTTGGCAGTCCGGAAATCACATCATATCACGCGCCATCCGTCCAGTTGAGGCGTCCAGTTGAGGCGTGGCGCGGCGGCGGGGCTTTGCTATGATCGTCTCATGGCCGATCCATCCGCCGCGGACATCCTCCGGTTCCACCTGGAAGCCGGGGTCGACGAGACCATCGGGGAAACTCCGGTCGACCGGTTTGCCTTGGCCGAACAGGAGGCGCGTGAGGCGGCAAGTGAGCCGGTGCCGGAGAAACCCCCGCCGCCCGCCCGGCGCGCCCAGCGGGATGCTCCCCGGGCGGCTGCCGCTGAAGCCCCCGCGCCGCCGAGCGGCGGCCGGGTGAGCCAGGCGGTACAAGCGGCGTGGTCCCTGGCGGCGGAGGCCAATTCGGTCGCCGAGCTCAAGGCGGCGGTCGAGAGCTTCGAGGGATGCGGCCTCAAGAAGACGGCCACGAATACGGTATTCGCCGACGGCAATCCGGAGGCGCGGCTGATGTTCGTCGGCGAGGCGCCGGGGGCCGAAGAGGACCGGCAGGGCCTGCCTTTCGTCGGACCCAGCGGCCGGCTGCTCGACCGGATGCTCGAAACCATCGGCTACGGCCGGGAAAAGTTCTACATCACGAACATCGTCTTCTGGCGGCCGCCCGGGAACCGCAATCCGACCACGGACGAGATCGCCGCCTGTCTGCCGTTCCTGGAACGGCACATCGAATTGGCCGCTCCCGACGTGCTGGTGCCCCTGGGCGGCCCCGCCGCCAAGACCCTCCTCGGGCGGGCCGAAGGCATCACCAAGCTGCGCGGCGCCTGGCACAGCTATTCGACCGCGCACATGTCGGCGCCGGTGGATACCATGGCGACGTTTCATCCCGCCTACCTGCTGCGCTCGCCGGCCAACAAGCGCCAGGCGTGGCGCGATCTGCTGGAGATTCGCCGCAAACTGGATGGCGACGCAAACTAGCGGGTCGAAATCCCCCTCACCCAGCTACGGCTAAGCTCGGCGTCTGCCTCGCCAACCCTCCGCAACCCTCTCCCCCTTTCAGGGGGCGAGGGAATAAAGGGCGAGGGAGTTTCGGCGGTGTCCCCTCTCCCCCTTCTTGAGGGGGAGAGGGTCAGGGTGAGGGGGTTGCGCAGGTACAGACCGGATAGATAGGTAACAGATTGGACCGGATAGATGGGTGACAGGTTACTGCTGGGCCAGGAGGTGGCCCATGCCCTGGAAGGAAACCTGTCCGATGGACGAGAGGATGTCATTTATCGTGGATTGTCTTCGTGGCGACATACCGATGGCGGCGCTGTGCGAGGACTACGGCATCAGCCGCAAGACGGGCTACAAGTGGCTGGACCGCTATCGTGCGCACGGCCCGGCGGGCCTTGAGGATCTCTCCCGTGCGCCGCGCCGCCACGGCCGTTCGATGGCGCCGGAGACCGCGGAGGCGATTGTGGCGCTGCGGCGCGAGCGTCCCCATTGGGGTCCGCGCAAGCTGCGTGCGGTGCTGATGCGCGAGCATCCCGGCCAGGCGTGGCCGGCGGCGAGCACCATGGGCGAGCTGTTGCGCGCCGAGGGGCTGGTGAGGCCGCGTCGCCGCCGCCGTCTGCTCGCCGCGCCCAGCCGGACGCTCCGCGCCGCCGAGGCGCCCAACGATGTGTGGTGCATCGACTTCAAGGGCTGGTTCCGCACCCGCGACGGGGAGCGCTGCGACCCGCTGACCGTGACGGACGCGTACAGCCGTTACCTTCTGGCCTGCGTGATCCTGCCGCCCCGCACGGAGGAGGTCCGCGCGGCGGTGGAGGAGCTCTTCGAGCGCTACGGCCTGCCCCTGGCGATGCGCTCGGACAACGGGCCGCCCTTTGCCGGCCCGGGCGCGGGCGGCTTGTCGCGGCTGTCCGTGGACTGGCTCAAGGCGGGCATCGCCCTCGAGCGGATCGATCCGGGCCAGCCGCAGCAGAATGGGCGGCATGAGCGCATGCACAAGACCCTGAAGGCGGAGACCGCCAAGCCGCCGGCGGCGAGCAAGGAGGAGCAGCAGCGCCGCTTCGACCGCTTCCGCGAGGACTTCAACGAATACCGTCCCCATGAGGCGCTCGGCCAGCAGCCGCCCGCGGCCTTCTACCATCCCTCGCCGAGGCCCAGGCCCGAACACCCGGCCGAGCCCTGGTACGACCCTTGGCACGCCGTGCGCCGGGTGCGCACCGACGGCTCGATCAAGTGGGGCGGGGACCTGGTGTTCATCGCCGAGCCCCTGGCGGGCGAAACCGTCGGCATCGCCGAAACCGAAAGCGGCCACTGGATCGTGCGCTTCGCCGATATCGACCTCGGCATCATCGACCACAAGACCAAGAAACTTCACCGCTTTCGAGCGGCCCGGCCGGGCCGCTCGAAAGCAAAACAAACCATAAACACTGTTACCCA
>CAZUGT010000175.1:0-7564 GCA_964620095.1 uncultured Rhodospirillaceae bacterium
GATTTCCCGGCCGTCCGCATCGACGATGGAACCGAAAGTCCGGTCCGATGCTTTCACCGGCGGCAACTGAACGAACCGCATGCCGCCGTCATCCAGGACCGGGACATGCTCACCCCCGGAGACGAGGGTCACCTCGATCCCCCGGGCGGACATGGCGCGAGCCAGGGTCGCCGCTCGTTTCAGATGGCCGATGCCCAGGAGATGCTGGACGTAAAAAAGGACCGAGGGCACGTTCTTCAGGGCTCCAGGCTGACGTTGAGACGTTCGATCACCGGGCGGCCACCGGCCTCGAGCCGAAAATAGTGAACACAGTTGTCCAGGAGCCTGGTTTCGGGTTTGTCCACCATGTCCCAACCGGTCGCCAAGGCGTAGACGGCGCGCACGACACCGCGGTGGCAAACCGCGACCGTTGGCCGGCCTGCCTCAGAGCGCTCGGCCAAGAAAGGTTTCACCCGGTCCTGGACTTCTCTCGGACTTTCACCGCCGGGCCCGCGGAAATCCAATCCCTTCGCCTCCCAGGCCGCCATCAGATCGCCGAGTTCGGCCCGCAAATCCCCGAGAGTGCGTCCTTCCCATTCCCCCCAACTCATCTCCGAAAGACGCGGATCGATCTCCGGTGGCCTTCCGATGAGAATATGGGCGGTCTCCATGGCCCGGCTGAGGGGGCTGGCGATCCAGTCATGACCGTTGAGGTCGTCGGGAACCCGCCAGCCGGCAACTTCCCGCTTCCCCTCCGGGCCCAGACCGATGTCGCTGTGGCCCTGGATAAGCCCCTCTCTGTTCCAATCCGTATTGCCGTGCCGGATCATGGCGAGAATCGTCATTGGACAAGCGCCTCCAGAATAGGCCCCATGGCGGCCGAGGCGGCCTCGAGACTATGTTCCCGTTCGGCAACTTGGGCCGCCCGGCCACCCATGTCCCCGAGGCGGTCTTCATCCCCGAGCATCGACATAACGGCTTCGGCGAACGCGGCCGAGTCGCCCACCGGCACCAGGAGTCCCGTCTCGCCGTGACGGACGATATCGCCGACCCCGCCCGTATCGCCGGCGACGACCGGCAATCCGGCCGCCTGGGCCTCCAGGAGAGCCATTCCGTAGGCTTCGTTGATGGCGGGCCAGACATATAGATCGGCCGCGGAATGCAGTACCGCGAGCCCGTCGGCGCCGAGCTGGCCGGTAAACACGGCCCGATCCAACGGAAAAAGATTTTCTATCTTCGATCGCGCTTCGCCGTCGCCGGCAACAACCAATTGCCAGGACGAGCCCGAGATCCGATCGAGGGCCGCGGCAAGAGTTTCATAGGAGCGCAGTTTGGCGCCGTCGCGCATCATCGCCACGGTCAGCAACCAGGGAATCTCCGGATCCAAACCGTAGCGGGCCGACAGTGCCCACCTTGCCTGCCCGCGTCCGGCGCGGCCGGGACCGGCTTCTCCGGCGAGGAAGGGTTTGAGCTGAACCATCCGGGCGCCATCGGAAACCAACGGCGCCACGCAGTCGGCGTCGAGGGAATTCATGCCGAAGATGGCCTTCGCCCGGCGAATTGCCGCTTCGGCGGCCTTGTGCCCCACGTCCCAGGGACCGTCGGCCCGTTTCGGTGCGAAGGACGCCTCGGCCACCACATAGGGAATTCCCAATCTTTCGCTCACCGCGGGACCGAGCCAGTCGGGCGCCTTGTGATAGAGGTGGTAGGTAAACCAGAGGTCCGGCCGTTGCCCGGGCCCGCGCCGGTACCGGCGGGCCAGCAAATCCGCCGCCCGCTCGCTCAATTTCGCGAGGCGCTCCTGCCGGCGGGAATCGGGGAACTTCTGCCAGGTTCGCATCCGGCAACCTATGTCGACGTCGTGGCCCGCGCCCTCCAGCGCTGAAATCAACGCCCTGCCGACAATCTGATCTCCCGACGGTATTGGGTGATCGGGAGATTTCATCGGCGCATAGAAGGCAATCTTCATGCGACCCGCGAAACCGAAGGGCGCGCCTGCAGGCCAAATTTTTCGACCACCGAACCAACGCAATCGGAGAAGGCAAAGCTGCTCCGGACCCGCGCCGATCCCGCGGCGCCGATTGCATCCCGGCGATCGGCGTCACGGATCAGCAGCTCCAGGTGGGCCGCAATGGCCGCCGTGTCTCCCGGCTCGGCAAGCAATCCGGTTTTGCCGTCGAGGATCAGCTCGGGTATCGCGGACACATTGGTCGCGACGACGGGCAGGCCGTGGCTCTGTGCTTCCATCAGGACGTTCGGCAATCCGTCCCGGTCCCCGTTGGGCGCGACCACGCAGGTGAGCGCGAAGATGTCCGACGTCCGGTAAGCCTCGGCGACCGCTTCCTGCGGCTGGGCGCCGCGCCAGTCGATTCGATCACCGATCCCCAGCGCCTGGGCCAGCCGCCGGAGCCGCTTCTTTTCCGGGCCGCCGCCAATGTGCTCGAACCGCCAGGCCGGTTCCCTCGGCAGCTTCGCCAGGGCCGTGACGAGATCAGCGTACCCCTTCTTGGGAACCAGCCGGCCGACGGACAAAATACGGATGGGCGATCCCGGACTTCGTGCGCGACGGGAATGTTCCTTCCCCGCTCCGGCCGGAAACCGGTCGGGATCGACGCCGTGATAGGCGAGCGACACCCGATCCGGATCAGGAGCAAGCGGCGACAGGTATTCCTGATTTACCTTCGTGCAGGTCAGCACCCAGTCGGCGCTGGCGAGCTTTTCCCGCAATTCCCATTCGGGGGTGGTCCAGATATCGACGGCGTGCGCCGAAGCGGACCACGGAATGTTCCGGAGGATCGAGGCGTACCGCGCAACGGATGACGGCGTGTGAAGGAAGTGGGCGTAGAGGCGATCGACCTCGGGCCCCAACTCGGCGGCCAGCACCAGCGCCTGCCCCCAGCGCCGAATTCGGTTCGGCGCAGGATCGCGCGCAAGGTCCCCGAGCCACGCCCGGCGCGCTTCGGCATAGGTCTCGAATTTGCGGACCCGCCACCAGGATCTCAGCACGCGGACCGGCTCACGCCACAGATATTCGGGCAGGTAATTGACCGGAGCGTCGATCCGGCGGTGAACCGGATGGACGGCGCTGTCCGTCGGGTGGCGCAGCGAGACGATGCCGAGGTCGAGGCCCGCCTGCTGCAGCGCCAGAATTTCCTGCGCAATGAATGTCTCGGAAAGCCTCGGGTAGCCCTTCAGGACGATGGCCGTGGTCATCAGGCCCTTTCTTCGACGACCTTGATGTCCGGACGCCGATCCTCGTCGAGCCACGTATCGGTCAGGCGGCAAATATTCTCGAGACCATCGAGCAATCCGGGAACGACCACTTCGGACGGCCGCTTCTGTTGGGTCAGTTGCCTGAGCGCCGTCGCCATGGATTTCGCGTCCCGAATGCCGTCATCCTCCAACATGGAAAGCAGGCCGGTTTCCTGCGCCCGGGCCGCCCGAATGTACTGCTCCATCCTGGGCCGCGTTCGCGGCACGATCAGGGCGGGCTTGTCGAAGGAGAGGATTTCACAGAAGGTATTGTATCCTCCCATGCCCACGACGCCGACCGCCGCTTTGACGAAGTGTTCGAGACGGGCATCGAAAGTGATGGCCTCGACCGCGTCCAACCTCGCAATGCGGTCAAGAAACGCCTCCTGGCTTTCCGGCTGCATGAACGGTCCGAAAACGATCAGCGACGGGTGCGGGATATCGGGGTCGGCCTCATAGGCGCGGATCACCCAGTCGACCAGCGCGTCGCCGTCGCCGCCGCCCCCGGCGGTCACCAGAATATAGGGTTCCTGAATATCGGGCGCCGGCGAGACCGAGGCCGCATCCGGCACGCCGTAGCGCAGGTATCCGGTGAAGACCATCTTGCGGCGAACCTGATCGGGAATGTCCAGCCCGGACAACGGGTCGTAGATCTGGGGCAGGCCGTAAACCCAGATCTGGTCATAAAGGTCCATCAGCGCCGGCATGACGTTCTTGCGTTCCCATTCGGGTCCGAGGAGCGCCGGCTCATCCATCACGTCCCGTAGACCGAGCGCCAACGCCGTCCCCCGCTCCTTGAGCACATGAAGCGTCTCGCTCACCTCGCCGCGAAGTCCGAGGGGCTCCTTGTCGACGATAAACAGATCCGGATCGAAGGCCTCCGCCGTATGGCGGATAATGGAGCCGCGCAGATCCATGGTTTGCTCGATATCCAGATGCAGATTGAGCGAGGTATACTCGCCGTTGCGCAGCTTGATGACTCCGGGCACGCGCACGAAATCGACACGGGCGCGGAAATCGAAACTGCCGATGATCGGCGAGCCGGACAGTATCAGAACCGACAGTCCACCGGACGAGCCGACCAGCGCATGGGCGATCGCCCGGCACCGGCGAAGGTGCCCCAGTCCAAAGCTGTCATGACTGTAGATTAGTACGCGCGCGTGGTCGCGTCCGCTCTTCATCCCTGGTCGAGACCTTTCCGGTGGCCGCAGTTTCGTTGCCGGTACTATGCCACGCCGAATGGCGCCTGCAAATGACGAACTCCTTACGAAACAGAGAGTTATGCGTCGCCGGCGGGCGGGTCGTGAGCGGGGCCGGAGGCCGTGGTCCGCTCGGTTTCCGGGCCGCCGCGGTGAAATACGAACGCCCCGGCGGGGTCCAGCCTCGCCGTCACCCTGGCCGAGCCGTCGGCCGTGAATATGCCGGGAACCCGGCAAAGATAGGTGGCGCCCGCCTCGTCGCCGGCAAGCTTGAACCGGACCCGGGTGTCCCGGCCCATGGGGCGCGCGGAGACGATTTCGACGGGACAGGCCTGCGCGTCGGCCGTCGACAGGGTAACCCCGTTCGACCGGAATACGACGTCGACCGCGCACCCCTCGCCCCGGCCGCCGGCCGCCACCGCGCCGAGCGGCGTGGCGACCACGCCGTTGCGCACGACGCCCGTTATCAAATTGGTGCGGCCGAAGAAGGTGGCGACAAACCGGTTCGCCGGGTTGGCATAGACCTCGGCCGGCGCCCCCACCTGATGGATGATGCCGCCCGGCCCCATGACCATCATGCGGTCCGACATGAACATCGCTTCTTCCGGATGGTGCGTAACCATCAGGACCGCCGTACCCGCCTGACCGAGCACCCGCAGCGTCTCCTCGCGGACCTGAATGCGCAGCGTCTCGTCCAGGCCGGAAAACGGCTCGTCCAGCAAAACCACCTCGGGCTTGGGCGCCAGCACCCGCGCCAGGGCCACCCGCTGCTGCTGGCCGCCGGAAAGCATGTGCGGATAGGAATCGGCGTAAGCCTGCATGTTGACCTGGAAAAGCACCTCGTGCACGCGCGGCCGGCGCCGGCCGGCCGGAAGGCCGGAGAGTCCGAAAGCCACGTTCTCGGCGATGGTCAGATGAGGAAACAGGGCATAATCCTGAAACATCAGCCCGATGCGGCGGGATTCCGGCGGCACGTGCCAGCCGGGCTCCCCGACGGTGTGCCCGTGAAGCTTGATGGCGCCGGTCTGGACCCGTTCCAGCCCGGCCGCCAGCCGAAGCAGCGTCGTCTTGCCGCACCCCGACGGCCCGAGCAGGCAGACGATTTCCCTCGGCTCCACGGTGCAGGACACGTCATCCAGGACGCGGGTCCTGCCGAATGCGTGTGAAACGCCGGCAATCTCCAGGGCCGAGGTCATGTCCGTGCCCCGGTCTTGGCGTCGGCCTGGGCGTCGGTTTGAACGGTGATTCTCATGGCGCGGCTGAGAATAACCACCGGGAGGATGCCTGCAAGGACGATTGCGAGCGCCGACGGCGACGCCTCGGCGAATTGCTCCGAGGCGGCGAACTGATGCACCTGGGTCGCCAGGGTCTCGAAGTTGAAGGGCCGCATGATCACCGTCATGGGAAGTTCCTTCATGGTGTCTACGAACACCAGGATGGCGGCGGTCAGGATGCTGCCGCGCAAAAGCGGGACGTGAACCCGCCACAGGACCCCGGCCGGACGGCAGCCCAGGGTGCGCGCCGCGCCGTCGATGTTGGGCGTCACCCGTTCGAGACCGCTCTCGACGGCGCCTTGCGAGAGGGCCAGGAACCGGACCACATAGGCGAACACCAGTGCGCCGCCCGTGCCGCTCAATATCAGGCCGGTGGAAATCCCGAAGAGGCGGCTCGCCTGCGCGTCGATCCAGTTGTCCAACAGCCCGAAGGGGATCATCACGCCCACCGCCAGGACGGCGCCGGGGATCGCGTAACCGAGGCTCGCGACCCGGGTAAGGCTCTTGAGGGCCCGGTTGCCGCTCAGGCGGACGCCGTAGGCGAGCTGCAGTCCGATCAGCACCGCGACAAGGGCCGCAAGGGCCGCGAGAAGCAGGCTGTTGCCGGCGCTGGTCAGAAACGCGGCGCCGCCGACCAGTTCGAGATTGGCCATGACATCCGCCGACAGCAGGCCGACGGGCAGCAGGAATCCGAGGGCCAGGGGAAGCGCGCAGGCCAGCGTGGCGAGCAGCGCGGCGAGCCCCGCCAGCCGGCGGGGAACGGCGCGGCGGAGCGCCCCCCCCTGTCCGTGGTAGCGCTGGCGGCGCCGGCTGAAACGCTCGGCGGCCAGCAGGACCATGACGAAAAGCAGGATGACGCCGGCGATCTGGGCTGCGCCGGCGACGCTGTTGAGGTTGAACCAGACGTCGAAGATGCCGAGGGTCAGGGTCTGGACGGCGAAGAAATCCACCGTGCCGAAATCGTTCAGGGTTTCCATCAGCACCAGCGAAACGCCGACGACGATGGACGGACGGGCCAGCGGCACCGCGACGGTCAGGAAACTGCGCCACGGCCCCCGGCCGAGGGACCGGCTGACCTCCATCATCCCGACCGACTGCTCGAGAAAGGCGGCGCGGGACAGCAGATAGACATAAGGGTAGAGAACCAGGGACATGACCGCGATGGCGCCGCCGAGGGAGCGAATCTCGGGGAACCAGTAGTCCCTGGGCGACGTCCAGCCGCCGAGTTCCCTGAGCAGCCCCTGCACCGGCCCGGCGAACTCGAGGAAGTCGGTGAAGACGAAGGCGATGACGTAGGACGGAATGGCGAGCGGCAGGAGGAGCGACCACTCGAACAGTCCCCGCCCCGGAAACTGGAAATTGGTGACCAGCCAGGCGGTTCCGACGCCGATGATCAGCGTCCCCACCCCGACGCCGAGCATGAGGCCGAGGGTCGTCCCGATATAGCGGGCGAGAACCGTGTCGATCAGGTGCCCCCAGATTTCGCTGCCCGTCCCGGTCGCCAGGACCAGCACCGCGCATATGGGGACGGCGACGCATCCGGCCACCATCAGCGCGCCAATGGTCCAGCCGTCGAGCCCGGCGGCGGCGAATCCCGGGCGGGATATGACGAGTGGCGTCAACGCGAAGTCCCCCTCACCCGGCTACGGCTAAGCTCAGCTGCCGCTTCGCCAAGCCTCCGCATCCCTCTCCCCCATGAATGGGGGCGAGGGGACGCACCTATTCCCTCTCCCCCTGGAACGGGGAGAGGGTCAGGGTGAGGGGGTAGAGAGAAAGTGAGTGAGGGGGTTGCGTAACGGCTTCCAAAACGCCGGATGCGCTTCCCCATGAAGTCGTCGCGCGCTAACCGTACTTCAGTTG
>CAZUGT010000176.1:0-1585 GCA_964620095.1 uncultured Rhodospirillaceae bacterium
GGAGCCGCTCTTCACCAGCATATTGCCGAGGCGCATGGCCAGCGACGGCAGCCGCGCCCGGTCGGCGAGCGCCAGCATGGCCCTTGCCAGTTCGGGCGAGGCCTGCCTGAAAAGGTATCGAAGCTCCCGCTCGGCGCGGCGGTCCTGCCCCACCTGCAGCAGCGTCACGGCCCGGGCGCCGCCCGGCGCTTCGGCCAGCTGCCGGAGGGCCTCTTCCCGAAGCGGTGGCGGCGCCCAGTTGTAGCTGACGTCCAGGCCCAGCTGCCGCCGGGCGAGAATGCCGTAGAACGTCCGGGGATAGGCCGAGGCTTCCTCGAGCCAGCCGTTCACCCGCTCCGGCCGCTTGGCCTTGAGTTCCGCGCGCGCCGCCCAGAAGGCGCCGGCGGTCGACAGCCACGGCGAGGAATAATCCGACGCCGCGACCTCGCCGAAATGGGCGGCAGCCTCGACGAATTTGCCAAGACGCCATTTCGCGAGGCCGGCGGTCCAATGGGCGGACGGAATGAACTTGCCCGAGCGCCTGATGGCGCGGCCTGTCCACTCTGCCGCCCACTCGTATCGTCCATGGGCGTAATAGGCGGCGCCGAGAGCGGCCTGGAACCGGTCGTACTGGCCGGGGTGGAACAGCCGCCTGGTTTCCTTGGCGCGAATCTGCTGCTTTGCGGCCTTGGTCCAGCCCTTGCGAAGATACGAGGAAATCTGGCGCCGGATTTGACGCGCCCGGCTCCGGTCGGCCCTGCTCAGTCTCTTGGTCGGCCGGTAGATTTTGGCCGTGACCGCGCCGTCGTGTCCCGAGCCCGCCAGCAGCCGTCCCGTGGGCGGTTTCGGCATCTTCCAATTCTTGGGCCGGCGGCGCAGCGCCAGCTTGTGGATCCGCCGGGCATCCGGATGGTCCGCATATTGATCCATCCACGCCTTCAGCTCCTTGTAGCGGGAACGATACTTGGTCGGATGCAAATAGCGCTGCGCCAGGACATGTCCCATCAGCACCCGGTTCTCCAGGGTATCGATGATCTTGTCGGCGGCCTTCCATTCGCCGTTTTTCTGCAGACTGAAGATCACCCGGTAGCGGCTGACGTCGGTCTCGCCAAGGATCGACGGCAGCTGATCGGTGGTCCAGTTCTCAGGTGCGCCTTCGGTGAGCGCGGCCGACTCGGCCGGCGCGGGCGGCGGCTTGCCGGCGGCGAGCGCACCCGGCGGCATGGCCGCCAAGCCGGCGGCCATTGTTCCAATCACTGCTGCTCTCAGGACGACAGCGGCCCTCAACTCCACCCCGCTCCCTCAAACCCTTGATTCAAAAGGCTTTTTTTCGCGTAATCCGCGCATATAGAAGATAGAACAATCGGGCCTTTCAGGCAAGCAAGGCAAAATGCCCGCGGCACATCGGGCATTATGGCCGGCTGGAGCGTGATGCTTCTATTGGGAAGCGTATCCGGCGCCTTGGAAGGCGTCTGCTGAGCAACCGGATAGATGGGTGACAGGTTACTGCTGGGCCAGGAGGTGGCCCATGCCCTGGAAGGAAACCTGTCCGATGGACGAGAGGATGTCATTTATCGTGGATTGTCTTCGTGGCGACATACCGATG
>CAZUGT010000177.1:0-25472 GCA_964620095.1 uncultured Rhodospirillaceae bacterium
TCCCCGCACCGAGGATCCCGCCGCCATTCGCGCCGCGGTTCTCGAAGGCGCGCCGGCGGCAACGGAGATCGGCGATCGGCGCGACGCCATTCGGCAGGCCGTTCGGATGATCGGCCCCGGCGATGTCGTTCTGGTCGCCGGCAAGGGTCACGAGGACGGTCAGATCGTCGGCGAGGACATTTTGCCCTTCAACGACGCCGACGTAGTCCGCGACGTCATCACGGAGCTGGGCGGATGATGGCGGCGGCACTTCCTCTTTGGACCGCGGCCGACGCCGCGGCGGCCACCGGCGGGACCGCGGGCGGGTCCTGGACCGCCACCGGTGTGTCCATCGACAGCCGCACCGTACAGCCCGGCGATCTGTTCACCGCCGTCAAGGGCCCGAACTTCGATGGTCATGATTTCGTCCGCCAGGCCTTGCAGAGCGGCGCGGTTGCGGCGCTGGTATCCCGCGCCCCGGCGGAACCGGTCAATGGGGATTTCCTGCTGAGCGTCGGCGATACCCTCCGGGCACTGGGGGATCTGGGCCGAGCGG
The DNA here is from genome assembly GCA_964620095.1 of uncultured Rhodospirillaceae bacterium. Taxonomy (GTDB): domain Bacteria; phylum Pseudomonadota; class Alphaproteobacteria; order Rhodospirillales; family UBA2165; genus JAJDXO01. The sequence goes on from CAZUGT010000177.1 coordinate 536, forward strand.
GGCGGAAACGCAGCGAGGGGACAATCATCGCCGTCACCGGCAGCGTCGGCAAAACCGGCGTCAAGGAAGCGTTGGCGTTTCTGCTCGGCCGCCAAAAGGAAACCCATTTCTCGACCGGCAGCTTCAACAACCGGTTCGGCGTCCCCCTGAGCCTCGCCCGGCTGTCCCCCTCCGCCGCCTACGGCGTGTTCGAGTTGGGCATGAACCACGCCGGCGAGCTGGCCGAACTGTCCAACTTGGTCCGGCCGAACGTCGCCGTCATCACCACCGTCGAAGTGGCGCATCTGGAGTTCTTCGCCTCGCTCGCCGACATCGCGCGGGCCAAGTCGGAGATTTTCGCCGGCCTCGAGCCGGGCGGCATTGCCGTGCTCAACCGGGACAATCCGTATTTCGACCTCATGGCCGAGGCGGCGCGGGCGGCGGACGCCGAGATCATCACCTTCGGCCGTCATGACGACGCCCGTTTCCGGGTGGTGCAGTCGGAGGCCGCCGGCACCGGCTCCGACGTCGAAGCCATGGCGGACGGCAACCGGATCTCCTTCCATCTGCCGTTACCCGGCGATCACTGGGTCACCAACGCGCTGGCCGTGCTCGCGGTCTTGGCGGCGGCGGGCGGCGATCTCAAACAGGCCGCCGACGACATCAGCGGATTGAAGCCCGCCAAGCGCCGGGGCGAGCGCCATCAGGTGCGTTTCGCCGGCATGTGTTTCGAAATCATCGATGACAGCTACAACGCTAGCCCGGCGGCCGTGGCGGCCGCCTTGTCGGTGCTTGGCCAATCGGCGCCGGGCCCGTCGGGCCGCCGCATCGCGGTCTTGGGGGACATGCTCGAACTGGGCGGCGACTCGCCGGCCCTTCACCAGGCGTTGAAGGACGATGTGGATGCATCGGCGATCGATTTGGTATTCGCCGTCGGGACCCAAATGAAGTTTCTGTTCGACGCGGTTGCGCCCGAAAGGCGGGGCGGCTGGGCGGAGACGGCTCAGGAGTTGGCGCCGGTCATTTTGGCGTCCGTCCATTCCGGTGACGTGGTTCTGGTCAAGGGCTCGGCCGGTACGCGGATGGGCCAGATTGTCGACGCGCTGCGGAACCTGGATTCCAACCCTGTGCGAATGGCCGGCGGGAGGTAGGGAGGTACCATGCTGAACGCTCTCTCCGCCTTCGCCGATCAGATCCTGATCCTCAACCTGTTCCGCTACATCACCTTCCGGACCGGCGGCGCCATGATCACGGCGCTGGTCATCAGCTTCATTCTCGGCCCGATCCTCATCGAATGGCTGAAGAAGCATCAGCACGGCGGTCAGCCGATTCGCGATGACGGGCCCGAATCCCATATCCTGACCAAGGCCGGCACCCCGACCATGGGCGGCTTTCTGATCTTGATCGCGCTGATCCTGTCGACGGCACTGTGGGCGGACCTCGGCAACGGCTACATCTGGGCGGCGCTCGGGGTGACCATCGGCTACGGGATCATCGGCTTCATCGATGACTACCTGAAGGTGACCAAGCGCGATCACAAGGGATTGTCGGGCACACTCAAGCTGTCCCTTCAGATCGTCATCGCCTTGGCGGCGGCGCTGTGGATCATGAAGCTGACCCGTGATCCGCTCTCCACCTCACTCGCCATTCCGTTCTTCAAGGACGTGCTGCTCGATCTCGGTTGGTTCTTCATACCGTTCGCCGCGTTCGTGATGGTCGGCGCCTCCAACGCGGTCAACCTTACCGACGGGTTGGACGGGCTGGCCATCGGGCCGGTGCTGATCGCAGCCGCCGTCTTCGGCATCATCGCCTACCTGATCGGCAACTCGGTGTTTTCCAACTACCTGCAGGTTCACTACGTGCGGGGCGCCGGAGAGCTGTCCATATTTCTCGGCGCCCTGATGGGCGCCAGTCTCGGCTTCCTCTGGTACAACGCGCCGCCGGCCATGGTGTTCATGGGCGATACGGGATCGCTCTCGCTGGGCGGCGCGCTCGGGACCGTGAGTGTCATCACCAAGCACGAGCTGGTCCTGGCGCTGGTCGGCGGCCTGTTCGTTCTCGAGACCGTGTCGGTCATCGTCCAGGTGATTTCCTACAAACTTACCGGCAGGCGGGTGTTTCAGATGGCGCCGCTCCATCATCACTTCGAAAAAAAGGGGTGGGCGGAGCCGACCATCGTAATCCGCTTCTGGATCATCGCGACCATTCTGGCTCTGGCCGGATTGGCAACGCTCAAACTGAGATGACGGGGGCGCGGGCGTGATCCAGGTCGATACATTCAAGGGACAGCCGGTCGCGGTCATGGGCTTGAGCCGCACCGGGCTCACGGCCGCCCGTGCGCTCGCCGCCGGCGGCGCCGAGGTGTGGGCCTGGGACGATGACCATGCGCGGCGCGAGGCCGCCGCCGGCGAAGGTGTCGCCCTGGTGGATCTGGCCGCCGGGAATCTGGCTGACGCCGGCGCCCTTGTGCTGAGCCCCGGCATCCCCCATCTGCACCCCGAACCTCATCCGGTTGCGGCGAAGGCGCGGGACGCCGGATGCGAGATCATTTGCGATGTCGACCTGCTGGCCCGCCAGATCACCGAGCCCGGCTATGTGGGGGTCACCGGCACCAATGGCAAGTCGACCACCACCGCCCTGATCGGGCACGTTCTGGCCCATGCGGGCAATGAAGTGGCGGTCGGCGGCAATATCGGCGAGCCGGTTCTCGACCTGAACGAACTGGGGCCGTCCGGGACCTACGTGCTCGAACTGTCCTCCTATCAGCTCGAACGGGTACCGCGGCTGGCGCTCGATGTCGCCGTCCTGCTCAATATCTCCCCCGATCATCTCGACCGCCACGGCGGGATGGACGGCTATGTAGCCGCCAAGACGCGAATTTTCGATCACACCGTCGACGGCGGTCACGCCATCGTCGGCATGGACGACCGCTATGGCCGCGGCCTGTGGCTCGATCTGTTGATGCGCGGCGGCGTGAAAATCGTCCCGATCTCGGGAAATCAACGGGTGCCCGGCGGCGTCTACGCCGACGAGGCCGGCATGTTGATCGACGATCTGGATAATGGCCGGGCGGGGGTGCTCGACCTGAGGGCGGTCGGCACCCTTCCCGGCCGGCACAATTGGCAGAACGCGGCCGCGGCATACGCCGCAGCGCGGCTGGTGGGGGTTGCCGCCGCGTCCGCCGCCGAGGCCATTCGGTCCTTTGCCGGCCTGGCCCATCGCCAGGAAGTGATCCGCCGGATCGGGCGGGTGACGTATGTCAACGATTCCAAGGCGACCAACCTCGATGCCGCCGCCAAGGCGCTAGCGTCGTACGGCAATATCCACTGGATCGCCGGAGGACGCTCCAAGGAGGATGACCTCTCGGCGCTCGAAGCCTTGTATCCGCGGATTCGCCGGGCCTATTTGATCGGTGAGGCGGCGCCCCGCTTCGAGGCGGCCCTTGCGGGGATCGTGTCCGCCGAGCGTGCGGATTCCCTCGAAGCCGCGGTCGGCGGCGCCCATACCGCCGCCCGGGAGAGCGGCGAAGACGCGGTGGTGCTCCTGTCGCCGGGCTGCGCGTCGTTCGACCAGTTCACCGACTTCGAGGCGCGAGGTCAGGCATTCCGGGCTGCCGTGGAGGCCCTGTCATGACTGCGCTACCCCGGACGGATATCAGCATCTTTGGCCGCTGGTGGTGGACCGTCGACCGTTGGACCCTGTCGGCGCTGGTCGCCGTGTCGGCCATCGGCATCGTCCTGACAATGGCGGCGTCACCGGCCGTCGCCGACCGGCTGGATCTGGATGCGTTCCACTTCATCCGCCGGCAGTTCCTGTTCATCCCGCTGTCCTTTGCCATCCTGATCGGCGTCTCCCTGTTGAATCCCGCCGGCGTCCGCCGCCTGGCGGTGTTCGGCTTCATCATTTCGGTCATCGGTCTGGGAATGACGTTGTTCATCGGCCAGGAGATCAGGGGCGCCGCCCGCTGGATCAGCCTGCCCGGTTTCTCCTTGCAGCCGTCGGAGTTCGTCAAGCCCTGCTTTGCCGTGGTGGCGGCCTGGATGTTCTCGCAGTGGCGGATCAAGGGGGACATACCGGGCCACGCCGTGGCCATCGCCCTCTACGCGCTGGTGGTCGGGCTGTTGCTGCTGCAGCCGGATGTCGGGATGACGATCCTCATTTCGGTGGTTTGGGGGGTGCAGTTCTTCCTCGCCGGATTGCCAATGTTGCTGGTGTTGGGTATCGGCATTCTGTTCATCGCCGGGGGCATCGCCGCTTACTCCAACTTTGCCCACGTCCAGATCCGGGTCGACCGGTTTTTGGATCCCTCGGGCGGCGAGGCGTATCAGGTGGCGAGATCCCTGGAGGCGGTGGTCGCCGGCGGCATCTTCGGCCGCGGCCCCGGCGAGGGCGAGGTCAAATCCATCCTTCCCGACGCCCACGCGGATTTCATATTCGCCGTTGCGGCGGAGGAATTCGGCCTGATTACGGGTCTGCTCATCGTCGCCTTGTTTGCTTTCATCGTGCTCCGCGGATTCGCTCTGGTGATGCGGGAGACCGACCTGTTCGTGCAGCTCGCCGTTGCCGGACTCCTGGTACAGTTCGGCCTCCAAGCGCTCATCAACATGGCGTCGACCATCAACCTGATGCCCACCAAGGGTATGACGCTGCCGTTCATATCCTACGGCGGCTCGTCGATGGCGGCGATGGCGCTGGGCATGGGCATGGTGCTGGCGCTCACGCGCGAGCGGCCCCGGGCGAATGATTTGGGCCGGGTCACCGGACGGGGGGCGTCATGACCGGACCGCTGATCGTCCTCGCCACCGGCGGCACCGCCGGACATGTATTTCCCGCCGAAGCGCTTGCCGCCGAACTGGCGGCCCGCGGCTGCCGGCTGGCGTTGTTCACCGACCGCCGGGGCGGCGAGTTTGGCGGCCGGTTGGATGAAATCGATACCTACCGCATTCGGGCGGGCGGCATCGCCGGCAAGAGCCCGGTGGACCGGCTGATGTCCACCGCCGAAATCGGTCTCGGGACCATGCAGGCGTGGCAATTGCTGAAACAACTGCGCCCCGCCGCGGCCGTCGGCTTCGGCGGCTATGCATCGGTGCCGACGATGACGGCGGCAACCTTCGCCGGCATGCGGACCGCCATCCATGAACAAAATGCCGTACTCGGGCGCGCCAACCGGCTTCTGGCCGGCCGGGTCAACCGCATCGCGACGGCCTTTGAGGAGGTGAGGTCGATGCCCGCCGGCGCCGCGGCCAAGGTCGTGCGCACGGGTATGCCGGTGCGGCCGGTGATCAGCACCGTTCGCGACCGTGTCTACCCGCCCCTCGACGGAGACTCACCCCTCAACATCCTGGTCTTCGGCGGCTCTCTGGGCGCCCATGTGCTCTCGCAGGTGGTGCCGCAGGCCCTGGGCATGCTCGATCCGCGCTTCAAAGACCGGCTTCGCGTCGTTCAACAGTGCCGCGAAGAAGACATCGCGGCGGTCCGCGGGCAATATGGTTCGCTCGGGATCAATGCCGACCTCAGGCCATTCCTCGACGATATCCCCGCGCGCTATGCGGCCGCGCACCTGGTCATCTGCCGGTCCGGCGCATCGACCGTCGCCGAGTTGACCGCCATCGGCCGCCCGGCGATCATGGTGCCCTACCCGCACGCCATCGACGATCATCAGGCATTCAACGCCCACGCCTTGGATGATGCCGGTGGCGGCTGGCTGATGCCCGAAACATCCTTTGCCGCCGATGCGCTGGCCACGCGCCTCGATTCCCTGTTCTCCCTGCCCAGGTTGCTCGAGAAGGCCGCCGCCGCCGCCAAGGCCGCCGGGACGCCCGACGCGGTCGCGGCGCTCGCCGACATGGTGATGGGCATGGTGCCGGGCAACGGTGATGTCGAACCGAGGAGGGCCGCCGCATGAGAGCGCTTCCCCTGGACATCGGCACCGTGCACTTCGTCGGCATCGGCGGCATCGGGATGAGCGGCATCGCCGAAGTGCTGCATAATTTGGGGTATTCGGTGCGCGGCTCGGATATCGCGGACGGCGCCAATGTCCGGCGCCTGCGCGCCATGGGCATTCCAATCGAGGTCGGACACCGGGCCGAGAACCTGGACGATGGGCAGGTGATCGTCATTTCATCGGCGGTCAAGGCGGACAACCCCGAGGTTGAAGAGGCCCGGCGGCGTCTGCTGCCGGTCGTCCGGCGGGCCGAGATGCTGGGTGAGCTCATGCGCCTCAAATGGTCGGTGGCCGTCGGCGGCACTCACGGCAAGACCACCACCACCTCGATGATCGCCGCGCTGCTGGATGCCGCCGAACTGGATCCGACGGTGATCAACGGCGGCATCATCAATGCCTGGGGCTCCAACGCCCGCCTGGGCAGCGGCGATTGGATGGTGGTCGAGGCAGACGAGTCCGACGGCACGTTCGTCAAGCTGCCGGCGACCATCGCCGTGGTGACCAACATCGATTCCGAGCACATGGATCATTACGGCGATTTCGAAGCGCTGAGGCAGGCCTTCGATGCCTTCGTGGAGAACATTCCATTCTACGGCTTCGCGGCACTGTGCATCGACGACGCCGAAGTGCAGGCCATGATCCCCCGGGTCTCGGACCGGCGCATCGTTACCTACGGACGGAGCCCGCAGGCGGAGGTTCGGGTCACGGCCATCGAATCCACCGACGACGGCTCCAGGTTCGACGTCACCATTTCGGACCGGGCCGGCGGGCCGCCGCGAACCCTCGAAAATCTCCCCCTGCCCATGTTCGGCGCCCATAACGTCCAAAATGCGCTGGCGGCGATTGCCGTGGCCGTCGAGATGAATTTCGAAGATGAGGTCATCCGCCGCGGTCTGGCCGGTTTCGAAGGCGTGAAACGCCGCTTTACCAAGACCGGCGAGGTCGACGGGATCACGGTGATAGACGATTACGGGCACCATCCCGTGGAGATTTCCGCGGTGCTCGATGCCGCCCGAAGCTCCACCTCGGGCCACATTATCGCCGTCGTCCAGCCCCATCGCTACACCCGTCTTCGCGACCTGTTCGAGGAGTTCTGCACCTGCTTCAACGATGCCGACACGGTGATCGTTGCCGATGTCTATCCGGCCGGAGAAGAGCCCATCGAGGGGATAGACCGGGAGGCTCTCGTGGACGGGCTCCGTTCCCGCGGTCACCGTCAGGTGCTGGCACTGCCGGGACCCGAGCGTTTGGCGGGCCTGATCGACGGGGTTGCGCAGCCGGGGGACCTGGTGGTGTGCCTGGGCGCCGGAAATATCACCGCATGGGCCAACGCACTGCCCGGCGAACTCGGAGAGCGCCGGGGTGCCGTCGAGGAGGCGCGAGCATGATGACGGCGCCCAAGTTCCCGCAAGGTCTGATCGACCGGCTGCCCCCCGTGAAGGGTAGCTACACGGTCAATGCGCCGCTCGCCAAATCCGCCTGGTTCCGGGTCGGCGGGCCCGCGGAAATATTGTACCGGCCGAAGGACACCGACGATCTGACCGCTTTTCTCGCCGCCAAGCCCGGTGATGTTCCGGTGACGGTGATCGGCGTTGCATCAAATCTGCTGGTCCGCGACGGCGGGGTCCCGGGTGTGGTGATCCGTCTCGCGGAGGGCTTCAGCGATATCGCCGTGGACGGCAATGATCTCAGGGCCGGCGGCGGCGCGTCCAACCTCAAGGTGGCCAACGCGGCTCGGGATGCGGGGCTTGCGGGCCTCGAGTTCCTGAGCGGCATCCCGGGATCGGTCGGCGGATCGGTGCGGATGAATGCCGGCGCGTTCGGCGGCGAGGTGGGCGGCGTGTTCGTTTCGGCGACGGCGCTCGACGGCCACGGAGAACGGCATACTGCCGGCCCTGCCGCGATGGGATACGCCTACCGTCATTCGACGGCGCCCGAGGATTGGATATTCGTTGACGTGACGCTGAGGGGGCAGGCCGGCGATCACGATGCGATCGCGGCCCGCATGAATGAGATCAAATCCATCCGTGACGCCGGCCAGCCGTCCAAGACGCCCACCGGCGGCAGCACGTTTGTCAATCCGCCGAGGCACAAGGCGTGGGAGCTGATCGACAAAGCGGGATGCCGTGGGCTGACCCGCGGCGGCGCCCGGGTGTCCGACAAGCATTGCAACTTCCTGATCAACACCGGCGGCGCGACGGCTGCCGACATCGAAGGCCTCGGCGAAGAGGTTCGGCGGCGGGTGTTCGACAGCACCGGCATCTCGCTGGACTGGGAGATCCGGCGCATCGGCGTGCCGGCGGCCCCGATCGTGAAGGAGGCAGGCAAATGAGCCGCCATGTCGCCGTCCTGATGGGTGGATGGTCCGCCGAGCGGGAGGTTTCCCTGGTCTCGGGCGCCGCGGTTTCCAACGCGCTGACGGGCGCCGGTTACCGCGTCACCTCGGTCGATGTTCAGCGGGACGCGGGCGCGCTGCTGACCCGGCTCTATCCCAAACCCGACGCCGTGTTCAACGCGCTGCACGGCCGTTGGGGCGAGGACGGCTGCATTCAAGGCCTGCTGAATATCATCGAGGTTCCCTACACCCATTCAGGCCTTTTGGCCTCGGCGTTGGCCATGGACAAGCCTGCCGCCAAGGCGATGTTCGCCGCCAGCGGCATCAACGTCTCCAAGCATGTCATCGCGACCCGCGACGAGCTCTTGAAGGGCGACGTTCTGCCGAGGCCCTATGTGGTGAAACCGGTGAATGAGGGATCCAGCGTCGGCGTCACCATCGTCCACGAGGGCGACAATTTCAAACCCGGCGATGATGGCGGGTGGTGCTGGGGTCGCCAGGTGATGGTGGAAGAATTCATTCCGGGCCGGGAACTGACCGTCGCGGTGATGGGTGATCGCGCGCTCGCGGTCACCGAAATCCTGACCGACCGGGAGTTCTACGACTACGACGCCAAGTACGCACCCCAAGGGTCCCGGCACACGGTCCCGGCGGATATCGGCCCGGACGTTTATGACGAAGCCTGCAGAATTTCGTTGCTGGGCCATCAGGCCCTGGGATGCCGCGGCGTCAGCCGCGCCGACCTGCGGTTCGACGGCGAGGACCTCTACATGCTGGAGATCAACACCCAGCCGGGGATGACCCCGACCTCGCTGGTCCCCGAACAGGCCGCCTACGCGAACATTTCCTTCCAGGACCTGGTGTCCTGGATGGTGGAGAACGCCGCATGGGACGACTGATGAGCAAGACGGATAAGGGCTCGGCCCCCAGGACCGCCCGGACGCCGAAGAAGCGGCCCCGGGTGAAGCCCCTGTGGCGGACGCCGCAATTGATTGCCGCCGGGTGCCTGGCCGTAGTCGCGGTGACGGGTTTCGGCGGCTGGTGGATCTGGAACGAGGGCTTCATCCAGCGCTCCCTCGAGCGCGTCAAATGGACCACCATCGGCATCACGGCGAAGGCCGGCTTTACCGTTTCCGAAATACTTGTCGAAGGACGGCATCGAACCTCTCCCGAGGCATTGCGCAAGGCCCTCCGGCTGGAGCGCGGCGCCCCGATCCTGGCGTTCGATCCCGACGCGGCGCGCATCCGAATCGAGGCGCTGCCCTGGGTCCGTCAGGCGGCGGTGGAGCGGCAACTTCCCGACGTGGTGCACTTGAAGATCACCGAACGCCGGCCCCTGGCCCTGTGGCAGCGGGATGGGGTGTTCTCGCTGGTCGATTCCGACGGGGTGGTCATTCCCGTCGGCGCCCTTGAAGCGTTCAAGAGCTTGATCGTCATCGTCGGCGGGGACGCGCCCCGGCATGCCGGCGCCCTGATGGATGTCATCGCCCAGTCGCCCGAGCTCGCGGGTCACGTGAAGGCGGCGGTCCGGGTCTCCGGCCGGCGCTGGGATTTGCATCTGCTAGATGGTGTCGTGGTCCGGCTGCCCGAGGAAGATCCCGGCGGCGCCTGGCGGCGCCTGGCCGATTTGCAGCGGGATCGCGGGCTTCTGAGAGGCAGCGTATCCGGCATAGACCTTCGTTATCCGGACCGGGTGGTGATCCGGCCGGCACCCCGGCGCCCGGGCATCAAGCCGACGCCACAGCAGAAAGAGACCTGACGGTAGATCGACGGATGAAACGGAACTCGAAACAGAATGGCAGCGGCCGCGGATTGATCACCGCCTTGGATGTGGGTTCGACCAAGGTTGTGTGCTTTATCGCCCGGACGACCGCATCCGGCGAACCCGAAATCGTCGGGATCGGCCATCAGCTGGCGGCCGGCATGCGGTCCGGCAACATTGTCGATCTGGAGGCGGTGGAATCGTCCATCCGGGCGGCGGTCGAGGCGGCGGAACAGATGGCCGGTGAAAACGTCAAGGACGTCGCCGCTTGCATCTCCGGCGCGTCACCCTCCTCGAAGCTGATTTCCTTTGACGTTTCCATCGCGGGTCACGAAATCGGCGATGCCGATCTTCGCCCCGCCCTCGATCCGGCATGGCTCGAGACCCGGGTGGAGGAGGACCGGCAGGTCGTTCACACCATTCCGGTCGCATTCTCCATCGACGGCAACCGCGGCGTGCGCGACCCCCGGGGCATGTTCGCCGAGAAACTGGGCGTCAACATGGCGGTGATGAGTGCGGCGTCCGGCCCGCTTCGCAATCTCGAGACCGCGGTCAGCCGGTGCCATCTGGCGGTCGCCGATCATGTCATCGCTTCTTATGCCTCGGGGCTGGCGTGTCTGGTCGATGACGAAACCGAGCTCGGCGCCACCTGTGTCGACCTGGGCGGCGGCACGACGACGGTCTCGGTGTTTTTCGATGGCGAAATCGTCCACGCCGAGAGCATTCCGGTCGGCGGCGGCCATGTCACCAACGACATCGCGCGCGGGCTGTCGACCCCGGTGGCATTCGCGGAACGCATGAAGACGCTCTACGGCAGTTGCGTGGCATCGCCCTCCGACGATACCGAGAGCATCAGTGTGCCGCTGGTCGGCGAGGATGAGAACGATGCGGCCCACGTGCCGCGCTCCATGCTGGTCGGAATCATCCGGCCCCGGGTCGAGGAAATTCTGGAATTGGTCCGCGAGCGGCTGGAGACGGCCGGCTTCGACAAGGTGGCGGGACGCCGCGTGGTTCTGACCGGCGGCGCCAGCCAGCTCACCGGTATCCGGGAACTGGCCGCCGAGATGCTCGACAAGAACGTGCGCATCGGCCGTCCCACGGGTTTCAAGGGCCTGGCGGAGGCAACCAACGGCCCCGCCTTCTCGGCCGCCGCAGGCCTGATCAAGTTCATCATCAATTCACAATCGGAGGCCGCGCATGCCGCGCTCCGTGCAATGGAGGTCCCGACCAGCCGCTTCGGCCGGTTCGGGATGTGGATCCGTGAAAACATGTAACTCGCATCAACCCCTCACCGCTCCGGTCGACCGGGGCATCTCATCCGTCCCGTCAAAGCGGGACTCCCATACTCGCCCGCCGGAGAATCCGGTGCTCCCGGCGGGTCGTACACTCTAAATCTGGAGGCCAACATGAGTATAAACCTGACAGTGCCGAGTAATAGCGAGACGCCCCAACTGAAACCCAGGATCACCGTCGTCGGCGTCGGGGGCGCCGGCGGCAATGCCGTAAACAACATGATCCAGTCCGGCTTGGAAGGGGTCGACTTCATGGTCGCCAATTCCGATGCCCAGGCTCTGGCCCATTCCCATTCGGATCTGCGGATTCAGATGGGAACCCAGATCACCCGAGGGCTGGGTGCCGGGTCAAATCCGGATGTCGGCCGCGCGGCGGCCGAAGAATCCCTCGAAGACATTCTCGCCAATCTGCAGGATGCCAATATGGTGTTCATCACCGCCGGTCTCGGTGGTGGAACCGGCACCGGCGCCGCCCCGGTCATCGCTCGTGCCGCTCGGGAGCGCGACATCCTGACGGTGGGCGTGGTCACCAAACCGTTCCAGTTCGAAGGCGCCAACCGGATGAAGATCGCCGAGGCGGGCCTTGAACAGTTGCATCAGTTCGTCGATACGCTGCTGATCATTCCCAACCAGAACCTGTTCCGGGTCGCCAATGAGCAGACGACCTTCGCCGACGCTTTCAAGATGGCGGACGACGTCCTCTATTCGGGCGTTCGCGGGGTCACCGATCTGATGGTGATGCCGGGCCTGATCAACCTCGACTTTGCCGACATCCGCTCGGTGATGAGCGAGATGGGCAAGGCGATGATGGGGACCGGCGAGGCCGAGGGTGAACGCCGCGCGGTCGAGGCCGCGGAGGCGGCGATCGCCAATCCGCTGCTCGACGATACCTCCATGCGCGGCGCCAGGGGCGTGCTGATCAACATCACCGCCGGCATGGACATCACCCTGTTCGAGGTCGACGAGGCTGCCAACCGGATCCGCGACGAAGTGGACGAAGATGCAAACATCATCTTCGGCTCGACCTTCGACGAGGATCTCGAGGGGCGGATCAGGGTGTCCGTGGTTGCCACCGGGATCGAGGCCGAGGCCGGCGCCCGGCCGCAGCCCATCGTGCGTCAGGTGACCGATGCCTATCGGCCGGCACAGATCGAAGCCCCCAATGAAGAGGCCGAGCCCGCTGCTCCGGCGGAGGTGGCCCGGTTCCCCGAGTCCGTCGCCGAACCCGCGGCCGAGCAGGAAGAGGCCTCCGGGCCGGAACCGGCGGGTGACGAGACCGATACCGCGGCCGGCGGCGACGGCCCGGCACCGTTCATTCCAGACGCGCCGGTCGAGGCTGCGCCCGCGGTTGCCGAAGCAGCCACGCCTGATCCTATCGCCGCCGCGGACCAGATGAACGGGCGTTCGGCGGACGAGGCCCCCGTACCCAAGAAGAAGGGTCCGAGCCTGTTTGAGCGGGTCACCGGTGTTGGCCGTCAGGAGCGCCGCGAGCCGCAGCCGCCGGCGGTCGTCAAGGCGCCTGAGGCACCCGAACCGGTTCCGCCTCCGGCATTTGCGCCGGAGCCGGAGGCCGCGCCCCAACCGGCGCCCCAACCGGCGCCCGTGGCCCGGTCGGTTGAACCGGCACCCGAATCGCCCCCCGGATTGTCCCCCGACATGCAGCATGAAACGCAGCAGGAAACGCCGATTCCGGCGCCGCCTGCCGAGCAGCCGGCGCAGAGTGCGTCGCCGGCCAACATGCTGCTTGACACCCTCTATACCGGCGAGGGCGACAAGAACCCGGGCGACGACGACGATCTCCTTGATATTCCCGCGTTTTTGCGGCGTCAGGCGAACTAGGGAGACGCCCGGGAAACCCGCAACATTTGGAAACATTTGTTGATTTGTGTGTCTCCGGGGGGGTTGTTACACCATCTTCGGAGCCACACAAATGGGTGCAATATCAACGAATTGACCCAACGGTTCCGGGGTAAGAAGTCAATCGGGCCGGGTAACGGTCCCAGACGGCCTGATAAGGCAAGAGATGAATCATTCGGGCAAAGTGCCGGTTAACGAAAGACCTGCAGGTAACGCCGTGGCGTCCGGCGATCCTGGTTTTACAGTTTCCCAAAAGACCATCGCTCAGCCGGTCAATTGTTCCGGGGTCGCGTTGCACTCGGGCGCCGAGACGGCATTGACCCTGCGTCCGGCGCCGGCCGGTACCGGGATCGTCTTCCGCCGCACGGACCTGGACGGAAGCCCCGAAATTCCCGCCCGTTGGGACCACGTGGTCGATACCACCCTCTGCACCACCCTCGGCACCGAGGGCGGTGCGCGCGTATCGACGGTTGAGCACCTGATGGCGGCTCTGGCCGGCTGTCACATCGATAACCTCTATGTCGAGGTCGATGGCCCCGAGGTGCCGATCATGGACGGCAGTTCCCAGCCCTTCGTCTTGCTGGTCGAATGCGCGGGCGTGATGGAGCAGGCCGAGGCCCGCCGGGTGTTGGAAATCCTCAAGCCGGTGACCATCGAAGACGGTGACCGGCTGGTGGAGCTGACCCCGAGCCCGTCTTTCTCGGTCGGGTTCGAGATCGATTTCGCCAATCGGGCGGTGGCACGCCAGGAATTGGTGGTGACGCTGATCAACGGCTCGTTCAAGTCGGAAATTGCCCGCGCCCGGACCTTCGGGTTCGCGGAAGAGGTCGCGCAGATGCGGGCCGCCGGCCTGGCCCGTGGCGGTTCGCTCGACAATGCGGTTGTGATCTCCGAGGACCGGGTCCTCAATGAAGACGGACTGCGCTACGACGACGAGTTCGTCCGCCACAAGGTGCTGGACGCGGTCGGCGACTTGTACCTCGCCGGCGCACCGGTTCGCGGTCATTTCCGCGGCGTACGCTCGGGCCACCGGCTCAACAACGAGCTGCTCCGGGCGCTGTTTGCCGATGACACCGCTTGGCGGGAAACGACCCTTGATCCGGCGATCGCCATTCACGGGATGGAATTCGCCGCGGCTTAGATTCCTATCCGAGGACTGCCATGTTCGCCGCTCCTTTGGGGCGGCGTTTTTTGTCGGCGGCATTGTCGTGGAATCGTGATCGCCGCGGGGCAGACAGAGGCCAAAAAAATGCTATATTCATGCCGGTCTCCAGCGAGGAAACCGGGAACTCACGAATTCCATGGCTGATATGCGATCCTCATTTTTCAAGCGGATCAGACCCCCGTCATCACGGCTCCTGGCGCTCGGCCTTGCGGTATTCGCGCTGGCCGCCTGTTCATCGTCGGACGATGAAAACGCGTACGTCGAACGGCCGGTGGCGGCGCTTTACAATACGGCGCTCAACCAGCTCAATGCCGGCGAGTTCCAGGAAGCGGCCGCCGCCTTCGATGAGGTGGAACGCCAGCATCCCTATTCGATATGGGCGATCAAGGCCCAGTTGATGTCGGCCTACGCCTACTATCAGAACAACGACTACGATGAAGCCATCGTTGCCCTCGATCGGTTCATCCAGCTCCATCCCGGGAACAAGGACATCGCCTATGCCCACTATTTGAGGGGACTGAGCTACTACGAGCAGATCGTCGATGTGGGCCGGGACCAAAAGATGACCGAGTTGGCGCTGCAGAACCTTTCCGATCTCGTCAGCCGGTTTCCCGACAGCAGGTATACCCGCGATTCGCAGCTGAAGATCGATCTCACCCGCGATCACCTCGCCGGCAAGGAGATGGAAATCGGCCGATATTATCAGGGTCAGCGCCAGCACCTGGCGGCCATTAACCGGTTCAAACTCGTCATCGACCGTTATCAGACCACGACCCATGTGCCGGAAGCGCTCCACCGTTTGACCGAGTCCTATCTTGAGCTTGGGCTCACCGATCAGGCGACCAAGACCGCGGCGACGTTGGGCCACAACTTTCCCGGCAGCGAGTGGTACATCGATTCCTACCAGATCGTCGAAGGCAAGCAGATCCGGCCCAAGGAAAAAAAGAAGGCCCCTTGGTATTGGCCGTTCGGTAACTAGGCCGGGACCGCTTCGACGTCCATGCTCCGGTCGCTTACAATCAAGAATGTGGTGCTGATCGAACGGCTGGCTCTCGAATTCGAGGGCGGTCTCGGCGTGCTGACCGGAGAAACCGGTTCCGGAAAATCGATTCTCCTCGATGCGCTGGGCCTCGCGTGCGGCAACCGGGCCGATGCGGGGCTGGTCCGGTCGGGCGAGGATCAGGCGACGGTCAGCGCCGAATTCGAGGGAGATCTGTCCCAGCCCATCGCCGGGCTGCTGGATGAACACGGCCTCGAGCGGGAGGAGGTCCTGGTCCTGCGCCGGGTGCTGTCGGCGGACGGCCGGTCCCGGGCATTTATCAACGACCAGTCGGTCAGCGTCGGGCTGCTGCGCCGGGTCGGCGAAAATCTCGTCGAGGTGCACGGGCAGATGGAGGCCCATGGCCTGCTGGACCCGGCCAATCATCGCCGATTGCTGGATGCGTTTGGCGGATACACGGCCGAACTGACCGGGACCGCGGAAACCTACCGGGCCTGGCGGGCGGCCGGGCAGGCGCGCGAGCAGGCGGAGATGGACCTCCGGCGGGCCAGGGAGGATGAAGAGTACCTGCGCCATGTGGTTGCCGAATTGGCCGAGCTGGACCCCCGGGAGGATGAGGAAACCGCACTCGCCGGCCGCCGCGCCCTGCTGATGCACGGCGAACAGATCATCGAGGCGGCCAACGGGGCGGCGGCCGACCTGAGCGACGGGCGGGGCGTCGAAGGGGCGCTGCGGTCCGCCCTCTCGGCGGTCGAGCGGGTCGCCGGCAAGGCCCAAGGCGCCCTCGACGATGCCGCGGCGGCGCTCGAGCGGGCGTTGAACGAGGCGGCGGATGCTGCGTCCGAAATCGAACGGGCGAGCCGTGCGGTGGAGTTGAACCCGGCGGAATTGGAACGGGTCGAGGAACGCCTGTTCGCGCTGCGCGCGCTGGCCCGGAAACACGGCTGCGCGGTCGCCGATCTGCCGGCGGTCAGGGAGAGGCTGGCGGGTCAGTTGGCGACGGTGGAAGAGGGGTCGGATGCTCTCGTTCGCCTGCGCGCCGAGGAAGATGCCGCCAAGGCCGAATACGAGGCCGCCGCCGAAGCCTTGTCGAAGAAGCGCAAAGCGGCAGCCGGCAGGCTCGACAAGGCGGTGAAGATGGAACTGCCGCCCTTGAAGCTCGGGGATGCGGCGTTCTCGACCGGCCTCGAGCTCCTGGACCCGGGGGATTGGGGCGCCGCCGGTCGGGAACGGGTCCTGTTCAACGTCCGGACCAACCCCAACACGCCCGCGGGTCCGCTGCATCGCATTGCGTCGGGCGGCGAGTTGGCGCGGCTGATGCTGGCGATAAAGGTGGTGCTGGCCGATGCGGACGCGGTCCCGACGCTGATCTTCGACGAGGTGGATGCGGGGATCGGCGGCGCCGCCGCGGCGGCGGTCGGCGAGCGCCTGGCCCGGCTTGCGGGTGATGCCCAGGTCCTGGTCGTCACCCATTCGCCGCAGGTGGCGGCGCGCGGGACCAGCCACTGGCGGATATCGAAGTCCGGCGCCCGCGGCGGCAACCGGACCGATGTCGAGGGGCTCAGCGCCGAAGCCCGGACCGACGAGATCGCCCGCATGCTGTCCGGCGCCAAGGTGACCGACGAGGCCCGCGCCGCCGCGCTCAGCCTGCTGGCCGGCGAAGCCCGGGCGGCGGAGTAGGGCGATGGCGGATATGGATCCCGGCAATCTGACCGAGATGGAGGCGGCCGCCGAACTGGCGCGCCTGGCCGCCGAGATCGCCGCCCACGACAAGGCCTATCACGCGGACGATGCGCCGGTGATCTCGGATGCCGAGTACGATGCGCTGCGGCGCCGGAACGACGCCATAGAGGCCAGGTTCCCGAATCTGGTGCGCGAAGACAGCCCCTCCAGGCAGGTCGGCGCCGCGCCCGCCGGCGGCTTCGCCAAGGTCACCCACGCCCGGCCCATGCTGAGCCTCGGCAACGTGTTCTCGGAAGAGGAACTCCGGGATTTCGTCGACGGGCTTCGACGGTTCCTCAAGGAACTCCGCGACGATCCAACCATCGCCATCGAGTTCGTCGCCGAGCCCAAGATCGACGGGCTCTCCGTTTCGCTACGTTACGAAAACGGCGAGTTCGTGACCGGCGCCACCCGGGGCGACGGGACGGTGGGCGAGGACGTCACTGAAAATCTCCGCACCCTCGATGAGATTCCGAAAACCCTCGAGGGCGCGCCCGGGGTGCTCGAAGTCAGGGGCGAGGTCTATATGACGAGGCCCGACTTTTTCGAAATGAACAAGCGGCAGGAAGCGGCGGGCGAAAAGGTGTTCGCCAATCCGCGCAATGCCGCCGCCGGGTCGCTGCGCCAGCTCGACAGCGCCATCACGGCGGCCCGGCCCCTGAAGCTGTTCGCCTACGGCTGGGGCGAACTGTCGGAACCGGTGGGCGAAACCCAGTGGGATTTCCTTGCCGCCCTCGATAAATGGGGGTTTCCGGTCAACCCGTTGGCCAGGGTGTGCGGCAGCGTCGTGGAAATTCTGGAGAATTACGAAACGCTCTCCGAGGCGCGGGCCGGCCTCGACTACGACATCGACGGCATCGTCTACAAGGTCAACCGGCTGGACTGGCAGGAGCGACTCGGCATGGTCAGCCGTGCGCCGCGCTGGGCGGCGGCCCACAAGTTTCCGGCGGAGAAGGCCGAGACCCTGCTCAACGGCATAACCATCCAGGTGGGACGGACGGGCACGCTGACGCCGGTGGCCGAGTTGGAGCCCGTCACCGTCGGCGGGGTGGTGGTCAGCCGCGCGACGCTCCACAACGAGGACGAGATCGGGCGCAAGGACATCCGCGTCGGCGACACTGTGGTGATCCAGCGGGCCGGCGACGTGATCCCCCAGGTGGTCGAGGTGGTGACCGCCAAGCGGCCCAAGGACTCGAAACCCTTCGAGTTTCCCGATGTGTGCCCCGAATGCGGATCGCACGCGGTTCGGCCCGAAGGCGAGGCGGCCCGGCGGTGCACCGGCGGGCTGGTCTGTCCGGCGCAGGCGCTGGAGCGGATGAAGCACTTCGTCTCCCGCAACGCCTTCGACATCGAGGGTCTCGGCGCCAAGCACATAGAGGCCTTCATGGCCGACGGCATTCTCAAGACCCCGGCCGATATCTTCCGGCTCGCCGATCACCGGGACGGAATCGCGGGCCGCGAGGGCTGGGGCGACAGGTCCGCCGACAACCTGATCGCCGCCATCGGCGACCGCCGCGCAATCGATCTGGACCGGCTGATCTACGCCCTCGGCATCCCGCAGGTGGGATCGGCGACGGCGCGGCTGCTGGCCAAGCAGTACGGCGCCCTCGACAACTGGCGGAACGCCATGGGGGCGGCGGAGAACCGGGAGTCGGAGGCTTACGCGGAACTGACCGACATCGACGGCATCGGCCCCTCGGTGGCGGACGACATCCTCGAGTTCTTCGGCGAAGCCCATAACCGGGCCGTCCTGGATGACCTCGGAGAGCTGCTGGATGTCCAGGTTTTCGAGGCGCCCGACACCGGTGGCTCGCCCATCGCCGGCAAGACGGTGGTGTTTACCGGCACGCTCGAGACCGTGACCCGGTCCGAGGCCAAGGTGCGCGCCGAAAGTCTCGGCGCCAAGGTTGCGGGCAGCGTTTCCAAGAAGACCGACTACGTGGTCGCCGGACCCGGCGCCGGGTCCAAGGCCAAGAAGGCCGCCGACCTCGGCGTCGCGACCCTCACCGAGGACGAGTGGCTGAAGCTGATCGGCGATGCCTAGATCGGCTCTAGGCCAGAGCCGGGTGAGGGGGAAAACGGTAATCCCTTAATTGAGTACAGGCCTATTCGGCGATTGTTGTTCCTTCGGCAACACTTGTGGCCGTCTGACGGCGCCGTCGCGGTATTCAGAGGGGCTCTGTATAGAGGGATAGAACAAGTAACTACTACGTCCTATTCCAGAGATGCCCGGAATTCGCGCCCATAGATCACTGCGAACGGTAGGCCATGTTTGGTCTAACCTGTCGCAGTCGCCAATATATCGGGCATCAATTTTTTTACGGTCCTCGGACAAGTGGATATCTCCCGCGGTTAGCTGGAAGGCAAAATAACGCTTGCCGAAAATTTCAACCGTCCTCTCTCTGATCTCCTCATATCGTCTATCTGACATAGGATGATTGACGTAGAATTTGATATGAGAGGAACACAACTTCAGCGGCTCCTTTAGCGTGATTTCTCTGTTAAGGAGCGCGTTGACGAGAGTGGCCACGAAAAGAAAACTAATGACCAGCACGACAAGGCGTGTTGTTTTTATACCCACTTGATACGCCTGGAATTGAGCCACCGGTAGGGAATCATCATAGGCCCATTATAGGTCGCCTCCCGGTGCGCGCCATGGATTACGTGTCCCCATTTCAACTATAGCGGGTTGGTCTTAGTGAATTTTGGCCCGAATCCGGCGGAGCAAATTAATTTGCGGGTATGTACACGTTGATATGCTGCTTACCAGCATTGCCATGTGTAGTGCTCTGTGGCGGAATAGTGATCGTCGCCTGCCAGCCATATGGATTGTGCTTAGGCGGGTCGATAACTTTCGCATTTTCGAGCCCTGGCAATACCGTCGGAATCTCGACATCGTCCGGTTTGCTGTTGCGCTTCTCCCAGGTCGGAACTACATCGCCGTTTGCATCAAGTGGGTGCCATTTGACTAATACTTTCAAGCCGTGTTGGCCCGTCGTCTGACTGTTTGCACCCAATCGGATGGCACCTGACGTCTTTACTTTTCTCGTACCTTCCTCCGGGAACAAGGTGGGTTCTTGTTTCCACTCTATATCTGGTTCCGTCTCGGTGGGGGTGACTTCTTCTGACTGTTCTCCGGTTTTGTCCTCCAGGTCGTCCAGATCGGGAATCCCGTCCCGCATTCCATCGACGGCATGCGGGTCAGAGAGCAGAGGCCGCCGCGGCGGTTCCCGATCCTTGGGCGGGATTTTGGCCGCGTCGTCGAGATGGCGCATGGAGGTCTCGTCCATGACGCCCGCCAGTTCCATGCGGGCCATGCGGCCCATGTCGGGGTTTTTGGCGTAGATCTGCCCCAACAGGTCGGCGACCTCGGGTCCAGCGGCCTCGCCGTTCCTGGACAGCAGGGTCTTGGCCATGAGGACCGGGAAGTCGCCGGGATCGGAGCGCTTGCCCAGCACCCGGATGTCCCGCTCGTTCTTGTGCCGGACGGCGTCGCCGGACGGGTTCCGGGCGCCTCGGTCGGGCCCCTAGTTCAGTTTGTCGGGGAGTTCGTCGATGGCGTCGTCGATGAGCTGGTCGGCCTTGTCGCCCTGGACCGTGTCCTCGAGGATGGTCCGCGTCGCGGTCAGCGCGATGTCGGAGGCCATGGCCCGGACCTCCTGGGTCGCCTCGGTCTCGGCCTGGGCGATGCGGTCCATGGCCAGCTTCTCGCGGCGCTGCAGCGAGTGCTCCAGGTCTTCGGTCATCTTGGCGCGCAGGCGCTGGGCCTCTTCCCGCGCCTCGCCGATGATGGCTTCCGCTTCCTGCTCGGCCTCGGCGATCTTGCGCTTGTAGGAGGCCAGCAGTTCCTGGGCCTCCTCGCGAAGCCGGGTCGCCTCGTCCAACTGCCGGCGGATGCTGTCGATCTTGGCGTCCATCATCCTGGTGACGATGCCCCAGGCCGGCTTGGCGGCGGCGGCGATCAGGATGATGAACGATATGGCGACCCAGAAGGTGGGATCGGTGTAGAAGGCGGCGCCTTCGGCGGCGGCGGCGGCGTGGGCCGGAGAGATGAACATCAGGCCTTCTCCCGCAGGGCGGCTTCGACCGCGGCGGCCACCGCCCGGGGCGACGGGCTCTCGTCGATCAGGTGCCGCACCGTCGAGGCCGCGACCTCGGCGGCGGCTTCCTGGATGCCGGCGACGGCCTCGTCCTTGGCCTGGGCGATGCGGGCCTCGGCGGCCTTGATCTCCGCCGCCAGCCGCTCGCCGAGGGTGTCATGACGCCGCGTTCCTTCGGCCGACATGTCCGCGGTCGCCTCGTGGATGACCTGGCGCGCCCGGGCGCGGGCGTCGGAAAGGGAGGTCTCGTACCTGGCTTCCTCCTCCTTGGCCTCGGCGTTGAGCTGCTCCGCCGTCGACAGGTTGTCGTCCAGCCGCTTCTGGCGCTCCTCCAGCACCTGCTCCACCCGGGGCAGCGCGATGCGCGACATCAGGAAATAGAGCGCCACGAAACAGATCGCCAGCCAGACGATCTGGGTCGGAAAAGCGGTGATATCGAACTGCGGCATGGAGCAATCCTACCTGCTTCCGGGCCGGGCCGCCGAACGCGGCCCGGACGGAGAAGCCGTTTAGCCGAACAGGATGATCAGCGCGATGACCAGGGCGAAGATGGCCAGCGCCTCGACCAGCGCGAAGGACACCCACGCGGTGGTGGTGATCGCGCCGGCCGCGGCCGGGTTGCGCCCGACGGAGTTGATCAGCGCCGCCCAGATGAGGCCGATGCCGATACCCGGGCCGACGAAGCCGAGGGTCGCGAGACCGGCGCCGATGAGCTTTGCGGATTCTACGTCCATGATGAGGTTTCCTTTCTGTCCTGGGAAATTTCGTTGGATCAATGGAGATGGACCGCATCCGAAATGTAGATGCAGGTCAAAATGGTGAAGATGTAGGCCTGGAGAAACGAGATCAGCAGTTCCAGGGCGGTGACGGCGACGAGGCCCGCGACCGGCACCACGCCGAAGATGCCGAGCGGCACGACGAAGCCGGCGACCACCTTGAGGAGCGTGTGGCCGGCCATCATGTTGGCGAACAGCCGGACGCTCAGGCTCACGGGGCGCGACAGGTACGAGATGATCTCGATCGGAATCAGCAGCGGCGCCATGGCGATGGGCACGCCGTGGGGCAGGAAGAACGAGAAGAACTTGATGCCGTGCTTGAAGATGGCGATCAGCGTCACCGCGATGAAGATGAAGGCGGCGAGCGCGAAGGTCACCGCGAGATGGCTGGTGAAGGTAAAGCTGTAGGGCAGCATGCCCAGGAAATTGCCGAACAGCACGAACATGAACAGGGTGAAGACGAACGGGAAGTAGGGCCGTCCTTCCTTGCCCACCGTGTCCGACAGCATCTTGGCGATGAACGAGTAGCTGAGCTCGGCCAGCAGTTGCCAGCGGCTCGGCACCATGGCCCGCTGGCGGACGCTGAGGATCATCAGGGCCGAGGCCAGCACCACGGCGGCGACCATGAAGGCGGCCGAATTCGTGAATGACACGTCCACTTCGCCGATTTTGACGGGCACCCATGGCTGGATGACGAATTGTTCGAGCGGGCTGGATCCTTCGGCCAACTTCTAAATCCTTACTTTTCCTCTCCGCCGTCCGGATCGGCCCCGTTTTGATTTGGGCGCTGGTCCCGGTAACCGGCGGTCCCTCCTAATCTGTTGGCCACCCGGTAAACATTCATCATCCCGGCTCCCGCACCGAGGAGAATGAATGCGATCAGAAACCACGGTCTGGTTTCCAGCCACCAGTCCAACAGCAATCCGATTCCCACCGCCACCGCCACGGCCGCCACCAGTTCCGTCCCGATCCGGGCCGCCAGCGCGATGCCGGTGCCCATGTCCTGCGAGCGCCGGTGGCGGGGGGCATCGTCCTCGCCATCGAGCCGTTTGCGTGCCTCCCTGAGACGGGAATCCAAATCCTCGTTCGGAGGCTGCGGCGTGTCCTCGGTCATTTCGGGGAGCCCGCGCGTCGCGGACGGATGATGATCGGTTCAAACCCCCTTGTGGGTGTCTTGTGAGTGTCTTGGCGGGTGCCTCGGGGCATCGAATTCGGGCGGACATTATCCATCGTGCCCGGACCTGTCAAGAAACAATGGGAAGGCGTCAACCTATTGAAATAGATAGATTAATTTGGCCTTCGAATGGTCCGGATTTTACGCCGTCTGCCGGAGCTCCATGGCCTGGCCGAGGTCGACGGACACCAACTGCGAAACCCCCTGTTCGCCCATGGTGACGCCGAACAGCCGGTCCACCCGGGCCATGGTCATCCGGTGGTGGGTGATCACGAGGAAGCGGGTCGAAAGAGAATGGGCGATCTCTTCGACCAGGGAGCAGAACCTGTCGACGTTGTTGTCGTCCAGGGGCGCGTCGACCTCGTCCAGGACGCAAATCGGCGCCGGGTTGGTGAGGAAGACGGCGAACAGCAGCGCCAGCGCGGTCAGGGCCTGCTCGCCGCCGGACAGCAGCGACAGCACCTGGAGCCGCTTGCCGGGCGGGCTCGCCATGATCTCGATCCCCGCTTCCAGCGGATCGTCCGAATCGACCAGGGTCAGGTGCGCCCGGCCGCCGGCGAACAGGCGGGTGAACAGTTCCTGGAAGTGCTTGTCCACTTCCTCGTACGACGTCAGCAGCCGTTGGCGGCCTTCCCGGTTCAGTTCGTTGATCCCGCGGCGCAGCCTGTCGATGGCCTTCAACAGGTCTTCACGCTCGGTGAGCATCGTATTCATCTGCTCTTCGAGTTCCCGGGCCTCCACCTCGGCGCGAAGATTGACCGGGCCCATATTGTCCCGCTCCCGGAGCAGGCGCTCGACCTTCTTCTCGGCCGCATCGAGCTCGGGAAGCTCCTGGTCCTCCTTGAGTCCGGCAAGTTCGAAGAGCGCCTCGGGGCCGGCATCCAGCCGGTCGCGGATGCGCTCGGTCAACGCCGATGCGGCCTGCTTCGCCTGCTCGACGGCGGCTTCGGCCCGCACCCGGCTTTCCCGCATCCCGGCCAGTTCCTGTTCGGCCTCGCGGAGCGCCCGGTCGGCCTCGGCCAGTTTGGTTTCCATCAGGGCGAGCTCGTCGGCCGCCGCCTTGCGGCCCGTTTCGGCCTCGCCGACCTGATCGAGGAGGGCATTCCGCTGCTCGCCGATCTCGCCGGGCCGGTTCTTCAGGGCCTCCAATGCGGTCCCGAGTTCCGCCCGGCGTTCGGCCAGCTGGGCGATCCGGTCTTCGGCGCCGGTCTTGCGGTCGGTCCAGGATTCGATCTCGGCGGCGATCTCTTCAAGACGCCGGCGGCGCTCCTCGGCCCGGTTCTTGAGCGAATCGTAGGCCGCCTGGCTTTCGACGAATGCCGCGCGGTTCCGGGAGACCTCTTCGCGGGTCTCGCCGATCCGGGCGCGAACGGCGTCCAGATCGGCAATGCCGCCGAGCGCGTCGCGCGCGTCGGCCAGCTGCCGTTCGGTGTCGCTCAAGTCCTGATCCAGGCGCTCGCCCGCGTCCCGCTGGGCGCCGAGGCGCGAACTGCTTTCCGCCGTTTTCTGGCGCAGCGCGGTCTGGGCCTGGCGCAGGGCCTCGACTTCCGTTTCCGCCTTGCGGACCGATTCCCGGGAATTTGCTTCCTCATCGCTCGCCGCCTCGAGGCTGCTCCGGGCCGTCTCCAGCACTTCCGCCGATTGGCGGGCGGCGATCTCGGCGGCCTCGAGGGAAACGCGGATTTCGCCGAGGCGATTGCGCTGTTCGAGGCGGATGGCCGCGGCGCTCGGCGCATCGGCCGCCGCGGTGTAGCCGTCCCAGCGCCAGAACGCGCCGTCCCGGCTGACCAGCCGCTGGCCCTGCTTCAACTCGGGCAGCAGGCGCCACCCG
>CAZUGT010000178.1:0-17428 GCA_964620095.1 uncultured Rhodospirillaceae bacterium
TCACGTGGCCTACGCCGTCGACGACATCCACGAGACCTGCGGGAAGCTGATGGATGCGGGCGTCACCATCAACCGCCCGCCCCGGGAAGGCAAAATGGCCTTCATCCGCTCACCGGAGAACATCTCCGTCGAACTGCTGCAGAAGGGCGACGCGCTGGAACCCGTCGAGCCGTGGAAATCGATGGAGAACACCGGCCGTTGGTAGGGAGTGATAGAGCCTTAAACCGCTTCCACCGCCTTGATGATGCGGGCGCGCAAGTTCGCGTCGGGCATGGGGCCGGTGGCGGCGTCCATGTTTTCCGCCGCGTGATCGGGCCGCCGGGTAGCGGGGATGGCCACCGTAACCGCCGGGTGGGAAATCACGAACTTCAATAGTAATTGCGCCCAGGTCCGGACGCCCAATTCGGCGGCAAAGCCGGGAAGCGGTTCGCCGTCCAGGTGATCGATCAAGCCTCCCCGGCGGAACGGGCGGTTGACGATCACGGCGATACCCTTGTCGGCGGCCAGCGGCAACAGCCGGTCCTCGGCCTCCAGATCCAGGGGATTGTAGGTGAGCTGCACGAAGTCGAGCCGTTCCGACATCATCACCCGTTCGAACTCCCGGTGGCTCCGGCCGTGGGACGTGGTGATCCCCACATAGCGGATTTTGCCCTGCTCTTTTCGCCGTTGAAGCTCGGCGAGATGGGCTTCCCAATTCAGGAGATTGTGCACCTGGAAGAGATCGAACCGGTCCTCGCCCCATAGCCGTTCGGAATTTTCGATCTGTTTGACGCCGCGGCCGGCGAACGGCGTCCACACCTTGGTGGCCGAAAACACCTTCTCCGGGTTTTCCACCCGCTTCAGGCAATAGCCGATCACCTCTTCGGAGGCGCCGTACATGGGCGACGAATCCAGCAACCCGCCGCCGGCATCGATGAAGGTCTGCAGCACCCGCACCCGCTGGGCCCGCGCCCTTTTGTCGCGTCCGACACTGAAGGTCAGGTAGGACCCCATGCCCATGGCGGGGATGCGCTCGCCCGTCGACGGGATCACCTTGGCGAGCATCGGGGCGGCTTTGGCGGTCAAGGGGAAGCCGCTCGCCAGCAATCCCGCGCCCGCGGCGGCGGCGGTCAGGAAGCCGCGGCGGGACAGGGCCGGATGGTTTCCTTTCATGTCCGGCACCATAGCGAAAACGGCGGGCCACGGGACCCGCCGTTCGGTGAATTCACGGGGAATTGACCCGCTTCAGATCGTTGCCGCCACCGCCTTGTCGACGCCGTTCATATGGCCGTTGGAGCGTTCCTCCTTCAGCCGCTCGGCGATCAGGAAGGCAAGCTCGAGGGCCTGACCCCCGTTGAGGCGCGGATCGCAATGGGTGTGGTACCGGTCCGAGAGATCGGCCTCGGTGATCGCCTGGGCCCCGCCGACGCATTCGGTGACGTCCTTGCCGGTCAGTTCCAGATGGATGCCGCCCGGGTGGGTGCCCTCGGCCCGGTGGACGGCAAAGAAGCCCTCCACCTCCCGCAGGATGCGGTCGAAGTGGCGGGTCTTGTAGCCGTTGGCCGATTTGACCATGTTGGCGTGCATGGGATCGCAGGACCAGACCACGTGGCGGCCCTCCTCCCTCACTCGGCGCAACAGGGCCGGCAGCACCTCTTCGACATGGTCGGCGCCCATCCGCGAGATCAGGGTGAGGCGGCCCGGCTCGTTTTCCGGGTTGAGGATGTCGATCAGCCCGATCAGGTAGTCGGGCTCCGTGGCCGGGCCGACCTTCGAGGCAACCGGATTGCCGATCCCCGTCAGGAACTCGATTTGCGCGTTCTCCAGCTGGCGGGTCCGTTCGCCGCACCACAGCAGGTGGGCCGACGTGTCGTACCAGTCGCCGGTGGTGGAATCGATCCGGGTCATGGCCTGCTCGTAGGGCAGCAGCAGCGCCTCGTGCGAGGTGAAGAATTCGGTCTCCGAGATCTGCGGCGCGCTCTGGCTGGTCAGGCCGCAGGCCGCCATGAAGCCAAGGGTCTCGTCCAGACGGTTGGCGAGGTCCGTGTAGCGCTCACCCAACGGCGAGTCGGCGACGAAACCCATGTTCCACTGATGCACCCGGTGGAGGTCGGCAAATCCGCCCTGGGCAAACGCCCGCAGCAGGTTGAGGGTCGAAGCCGCCTGATTGTACGCCTGCTCCATACGCTTGGGATCCGGCACCCGGGCTTGCGCCTCGAATTCGATGCCGTTGATGATGTCGCCCCGGTAGCTCGGCAACTCGACGCCGTCGATCGTTTCCGTCGGCGCCGAGCGGGGTTTGGCGAATTGACCGGCCAGCCGGCCGACCTTGACCACCGGCAGGGCCGCGCCGAAGGTCAGCACGACGGCCATCTGGAGGATGACCTTGAACTGATCGCGGATGTTGTCGGGATGGAATTCAGCGAAGCTTTCCGCACAGTCGCCGCCCTGGAGCAGAAAAGCCTTTCCCGCCGCAACGTCGGCGAGAGACCGCTTCAGGCGCCGCGCTTCGCCGGCGAAGACCAGCGGCGGATACCCGGCAAGCCGGGCCTCGACGTCGGCGAGTTCCTTGGCGTCCGGGTATTCCGGCGCCTGTTCGATGGGTTTGCCGCGCCAGCTGTCCGGCGCCCACTTCGCAGCCATTTTCCTATCCCCAGGTAGTATTCTTTTCAGAGCGCGGGGTTATACGCCGGAACGCCGCGGAATTCCAGGGAAATAAGGTTGGGTCCCGGAACAATGACCCGCCGCCGGACGGGGGGACAATCTATGTAAGAATCCGCTCCAGGGTCGACGGCACGAACAGGTCTTCCGGCTTGAGTTTGCGGTGCGCCACGCCTTGGGCATGGCCGAAGCGCAGGAAGGCCTCGATGGTGGTCCGGTTGGGCTCGAGACCGTACGGGAAGACGTCGCCGCCGAACAATTCCCGGGCTTCCAGGGCCGCGTCGTAGCCCCAGGGGATGGGATAGGCCGAGTGCGAGCCGCGCAAGGTCCGCTCGATGGCGGTCCGCTTGGACTGCTCGAACGCTTCGAGCAAATTGACCGCGACCCAGGGGTGTTCGGCCAGCACCTCGTTGCGGACCGCGATTACGTGCATGATGGGAAAGATGCCGGTCTCCTTGAAGTAGGCGATCTCGGCTTTCCTGGAGTCCTTCACCAGCCGCCGCACCCGGCCGTCCCCGTCCCGGAACGGCTTCGGCGGCAGCGCCGTCATGGCGCAATCGATACCGCCATCGACGAGCAGCTCGGAGAGGGAATACTCCGTGTCCGGCCGAACCTCGATGCCCTTGGGAAGCTTCACCGGCGACGGCTCGGGTCTGCCCGGCTCGTCGACGCCGGTCTGCACCCACTCGATCGATTTGAGATCGACGCCGCAACTCTCGGCCAGCCAGCCGCGGGAATAGATGCTGGCGGTCTGGGTCCATTCCGGGATGCCCACCCGCTTGCCTTTCAGGTCCCCGGGCGATTTCAGCTTCGAGCCGCTGGGCACGTAGAACGAGCCAATCCTGGCGACGCGGGACGGAAACACCGGGATCGCCGTCATGTCGTTGGCGCGGCGCGACACCATGGAGATGTAGCGGCCGAACGACATCTCGGCGATGTCGAAGTCCCCGTAGTTGGCCGCCCGGTGGAAGACGAAGTGCGGCTCGTCGAACAGCATGGGGATGATCTCGATCCCCTTGGCCTTGACCTTTCCTTCGGCCAGGTCCCGGACGTGGTCGTATTCGCAAGCGGCAAGGGAAAGAGGGAGATCGGCCATTGGTTATTCCGCCGCCTGGGCATGTTCCGGGTCGGGGCGCCTCTCCCGCATGGTGACGAACTCCTCCGCCGCCGAGGGGTGGATGCCGGTCGTCGCATCGAACTGCGCCTTCGTGGCGTCGCACTTGATGGCGATGGCGACGCCCTGGATGATTTCCGGCGCATCCAAGCCCATCATGTGCGCGCCGAGCACCCGGTCGGTGCGGGCATCGACCACCAGTTTCATGAAGGAGCGCTCGTCCCGGCCCGACAAGGTGTGCACCAGCGGCTTGAACCGGGAAACATAGACGTCGATGTCGCCGTAGCGGGCGCGGGCGTCGTCTTCCGAGAGCCCGACCGAACCCACCGGCGGGGTCGAGAACACCGCCGACGGCACGTCGTCGTAGTCGACCGTCAGCGGATTGCCGTTGAAGTTGGTCTCGGCGAACGCCCTCCCCTCCTGGATGGCGACCGGGGTCAGGGCAATGCGGTCCGTGACGTCGCCGACGGCGTAGATGCTCTCGACGGAGGACTGGTTCCACTCGTCGACCATCACGGCGCCGTTGCCGGAAAGCTCGACGCCCGCCTCCGCCAGGCCCAGGCCGGCCGTATTGGGCGTTCGGCCGGTGGCGTACATGACGAGGTCGGTCTCGATGATCTCGCCGCCGGCACAGCGAAGCGTGTAGACCTCCCCGTCCTTTTCGATGGAGCGGATGACGGTCTCCGAGAGGACCTTGATGCCGCGCTTCTGCATTTCATCGGTCAGGTTCACCCGGAGGTCGTGATCGAAACCCCGAAGGATCGCCTCGGCGCGGATGACCTCCGTGACCTCGACGCCGAGCGCCCGGAAGATGCCGGCGAATTCGACGGCGATATAGCCCCCGCCGACGATCACCATCCGCTTCGGCAACTCCCTGAGTTCCAGCGCCTCGTTGGACGAGATCACGTGCTCGATGCCCGGAATGTCCGGCGTCGACGGCCAGCCGCCGGACGCCACCAGTATCTTCCCGGCGGTCATGGATTTGCCGTTCACTTCCACCGTATGGGGATCGGTGACGACGCCCCGCCCGTCGACCACCTCCACATTGTTGTCCCGCAAGATGCGGAGGTAGATGCCGTTCAGCCGGTCGAGTTCGGCATTCTTGGTGTCGATCATCCGCGCCCAGTCATGGGAAGCGCCGTCGACGGACCAGCCGTAATTGACCGCATCCTCCAGATGTTCCGCGTAGTGGGCGCCGTAGATCAGCAGCTTCTTCGGCACGCAGCCGCGCAGCACGCAGGTGCCGCCGACCCGCTCCTCCTCGATGATCGCCGTCCGCGCCCCGTAGCCGCCGGCGAGGCGGGTGCCGCGGACGCCGCCGGAGCCGGCGCCGATGGTGATGAGATCGTAATCGTACCTGGGCATGCAAATCGTTCCCCTGATGCGCGGCGCCAAACGGCGGCAACCGGGCCTTGGATGCAATGTAGTCCATGAATCCTTGACCTTCCAGTAACGGGATGGGCTATGTAATTGGTATGGAACGAAGAGTCCGGTTCGCCCTTGGTATTGGCCTCGCCGTCCTCGTGGCGGGGGGCGGCATCTACTACTTCGCCGGCCCGGACAACGGCGCGACGTGGGCGGACGCCTCCGACCCGGCCTTGGTGGCGGAAGGCAAGACCGTCTATGCGGAACACTGCGCCTCCTGCCACGGCAAGAATCTGGAGGGACAGCCCAACTGGCGGGCGAGCTTGCCCGACGGGACCCTTCCCTCCCCGCCCCACGACGAGACCGGCCACACCTGGCATCACCCCGACCGGTTGTTGTTCGATTACACCAAGCTGGGCGGCAAGAAATTGATCCCCGGCAACGATTTCAACAGCGCCATGCCGGGCTTCGAGGAAAGTCTGTCCGATCACCAGATTTGGGCCGTGCTAGCCTACATCAAGAGCACTTGGCCGGCGGACATCCGGCGGCGCCAGGAGATGATCGACCGGCGCAGCGTCATTCAACGGAGCAACCGATGAGGAAGTCTCCGATCCTGTCCTTGGCCTTCGGCTGGGCGATCCTGTTTGCCGTTCCGGCCGATGCCACCCATCCGGTCGACACGGGAAACCCCCATCAAGTGTCCGCCGGCAAAAAAGTCTATTTGGAGAATTGCGCCGAATGCCACGGCGAGACTCTCCGGGGACCGGCCAATCCGGCGAAGTTCCCGAAGAAACTGATCCCGCCGCGCCTCGACGAGCGGGGGCACGGATCCCATCATTCCGATCAGTACATGTTCAACCAGATTGCCACCGGCACCGAAGACAAAAAGGGCAACCCCGTAAAGGGCGGCATGCCGGCTTTCGGGTTTCGCCTCCATGACGCCCAGATCTGGGCGGTGATCTCGTACATCAAGAGCAGATGGCCTGTTTCGCTACAGCGGAAGCAGAACGCCATGAACCCGGGCCACGAACCGGAGAACGTCAAGACCGGCGGTCACGGCCACAAATAAGGCCACAAATAGGGCTAGATCGGGTCATGTTTTGACGGAACCACGGCGCGGTTTCGTCAAAACATGTGAATCCGATCTATTTCAATGGTGTAGAGCCGATTCACATGGATTGCCGGCATCGCAAAGCGATTCCGGCAAACCATGATCGGCTCTAGCGGCCCTCGAACCCGGGGATCGGGGTAATGAGCGGCTCCCCGGCGAAGTGGGCGGCGAGGTTCTCCATCGCCGTTTTCCACTGCACCCGGATGGCCTCCCGGGTGACGCCGGCCCGGTGGGGCGAGAAAATTACGTTTTCCATCCAGCGCAGGGCCTCGGGCACACCGGGTTCGCCGTCGACCACGTCCAGTCCCGCGCCGCGGATCGTTCCGGCCTCCAAGGCGGCGATGAGATCGTCGTTGGAAACAATGGAGCCGCGGGCGACGTTGATCAGGTAGCCCGTGGGCCCGAGCGCCCTGAGCACCTCCATATTCACCATGTGCCTCGTTTCCGGGCCTCCCGGGGCCGAAATCACCAGAACGTCCGAGGCCTCAGCCAATTCCACAAGGCTCGGGTAGTAGGCATAGGGTGCGTCGCCTTTGCCCGGCTTGGTGTAGGCCACCTCCGGCCCGAAGGCGGAGGCCAGCTTGGCGATGCGCGATCCGATGTCGCCCAGGCCGGCGATCCCGATCCTGCGGCCCCGCAGTTCCGGCACCGGCGGCGGGCCGAACTCCGGACCCCAGCGCCCGTCGCGGACGAAGGCGTCCGCCGACCGCAGTTCCCGGACGCACGCCAGCATCAGGGCGACGGCATACTCGGCGACGGCGTCGGCGTTCGCGGCGGGAACGAAGCTCGCCGTCGCACCCAGCTCCTTGAACGCGTCCATGGCCATGCTCTGATAGCCGGCGCCCAGATAGGCGAGATGCTCGAGCGACGTCATTTCGCGGATCTGCTCCGGGCGCGGCCCCAGGATGGAAATGGCAATCATCGCCCTCGCCTTGGGCCCCACTTCGGCCAGAAAGGCGTCCCTCTCCGGTCCCATTTCCATGGGCGCCACATGGAGCGTGTAGTGCTCCTCCAGGAGGGCGAAGAAATCCGCCTCGTGCTCGCTGGCATAGAGAATGTCGGGCTTCGGGATGGCCCCTACTCCACCGTCACGCTCTTGGCGAGGTTGCGGGGCTGGTCCACGTCGGTGCCCCTGATGACCGCCGTGTGATAAGCGAGCAGCTGCACCGGGATGGCATGGAGGATGGGCGAAACGAACGGATTGACGCTCGGAAGCGCGATGGTCGCCGCCGCAAGATCACCGAGCTTCCCGGCGCCTTCGGCATCGGAAATGAAGATCACCCGCCCGCCCCGGGCGATGACCTCCCGCATGTTGGAAGCCGTCTTGTCGAACAGATCGTCCGACGGGGCGATGACGATGACCGGCACGTTGTCGTCGATCAGCGCAATGGGGCCGTGCTTCATTTCGCCGGCGGCATATCCCTCGGCGTGGATGTAGCTGATCTCCTTCAGCTTCAGCGCGCCTTCCAGCGCGATGGGGTAGCTGGTGCCCCGCCCGAGATAGAGAACGTCCCGGGCATGAGAAACCTCGTAGGCCAGCGATTTCAGGCGCTCGTCGTGATTCAACACCTCCGCCGCCCGCGACGGCACCTCGGTGAGGGCTTCGGCGAGTTCGGCCTCGCGCGCCTCGCCGATGACGCCGCGGGCGCGGGCCATCACGACGGTCAGGCAGGCGAGCACGGTCAACTGGGTGGTGAACGCCTTGGTCGAAGCCACGCCGATTTCCGGGCCGGCATAGGTCGGCAGGACGGCGTCCGATTCCCGGGCGATGGTGCTTTCGGGCACATTGACCACCGAGATCACCGTCTGCCCCTGTTCCTTGGCGTAGCGAAGCGCCGCCAGGGTGTCCGCCGTTTCCCCGGACTGGGAGATGAACAGGGCGAGACCGCCCGCCGGCATGTCCATGGCCCGGTAGCGGAGCTCGGATGCGATGTCCGCTTCCACCGGCACCCGGGCGATGCTTTCCAGCCAGTATTTGGCGGTCAGCGCGGCGTAGAAGGCGGTGCCGCAGGCCGAGACGGTGACCTTGGTCACGGCGGCCAGGTCGACGGGCAATTCGGGCAGGGTGATGGTGCGGTCGGCGGGATTGAGGAAGCTGTGCAGCGTATCGCCGATCACCTGGGGCTGCTCATAGATCTCCTTGAGCATGTAGTGGGGATGGCCGCCCTTGCCGGTCAGCGCACCCGATATCTCCACCTTGAAGATGGAGCGTTCCACCTCCGCGCCGTCCGCATCGCGGATACGAACGCCGGCGCCGTTGAGCACCGCCCAATCGCCGTCCTCCAAATAGGTGATCCGCCTGGACAGGTGGGCGAGGCCGAGGGCATCGGAACCGATGAACATCTCCCCGTCGCCGTAGCCGATGGCCAGCGGCGAGCCGCGGCGCGCCGCAATCATCAGATCCGAATGTCCGGCGAACACGATGCCGAGCGCGAATGCGCCTTCGAGGCGCTTCAGCGTCTCGGCGACGGCGGCCTCCGGGTCCATCCCGTCGTTGAGATACCGGGTGATCAGATGCACCACCACCTCGGTATCGGTTTCGGACGCGAGGTTGCGGCCCGCCGCGACCAGTTCGTCCCGCAGCTCGAGGAAGTTCTCGATGATGCCGTTGTGCACCACCGCCGCTTTTTCCGTGGCATGCGGGTGCGCGTTGATCTCGCTCGGCACGCCGTGGGTGGCCCAGCGGGTGTGGCCGATCCCCGTCGTTCCCCGGATCGGGTCGTCTTCGAGAAGCTTTTCCAGATTGGAGAGCTTGCCCTCGGCCCGCCGCCGGTCGATATGGCCGTTGTCCAAAGTGGCGATGCCGGCGGAATCGTAACCGCGGTATTCCAGGCGTTTGAGGCCCTGCAGCAGCAGCGGACCGACTTCACCCTTCCCGATGATGCCGACGATGCCGCACATGTTCAGTCCGCCGCCTGCTTGGCCGCCCGGTTTTGGGCCGCCCGGCTGACGGCCGCCCAGTCCTCGATTTGGCGCTGTTCGCCGCGCGCCACCGCCAGATTGCCGTCGCCGACATCCTTGGTGATCACGCTGCCGGCTCCGGTGACCGCACCGGCGCCGACCGCGACCGGCGCGACCAGCGAGGTGTTGGAACCGATGAACGCGCCCGCGCCGATTTCCGTCCGGTGTTTGAGATAGCCGTCGTAGTTGCAGGTGATGGTGCCCGCCCCGATATTCGCCGCGGGCCCCACGGACGCATCTCCCACATAGGAGAGGTGGTTGATCTTTGCGCCCTCCTCGACCACCGCGTTCTTGATCTCGACGAAATTGCCGATATGGACATCGGCGCCGATGTCGGCGCCCGGCCGCAGCCGGGCAAAGGGCCCGACGATGGCGCCGCCGGATACGCTCGCGCCCTCCAGGTGACTGAAGGCACGAATGGTCACATTGTCGCCGACGGTCACCCCGGGCCCGAAGATGACGTTTGGCCCGACCGTCACGTCCCGGCCCAGCCTGGTGTCCCAGGACAGATAGACCGTCGCCGGATCGATGAGCGTGGCGCCGGCCTCCATGGCTGCCGACCTGAGCCTCTCCTGAACGACGGCTTCCGCCCGGGCGAGATCGGCGCGGGTGTCGATCCCCATCACCTCGTCGTCCGGCGCCTCCACGTAGGCGCAGGCGGCGCCGTCGGAACGCGCCAGACCGACAATATCGGTCAGGTAGTATTCGCCCTTGGCATTGTCGTTCGTCACCCGGTCCAGCAGCGGGAACAGCCGTCCCCGCCCAACCGCCATTACACCCGCATTGCAAAGCGGGATGGCGAGTTCCTCCGGGCCGGCGTCCCCAGCTTCGACGATCCGGTCCAGCCGATCGCCATCCGAAGTCACGAGCCGCCCGGCCCTGCCCGGCTCCGCCGGTCTTTTGCCGACGACGACGACCGCCGGCTCGTCCGCGCCCCGGAGGCGCGCGAGGACGGTGCGGCAGGTGCCGGCGGTGATCAGCGGATCGCCGGCGAACAGGATCACCGCGTCTCCGCTGAAGTCCGGCAGCGCATCCCTCGCCGCCAGGACCGCATGAGCCGTCCCGAGCCTTTCCGTCTGATAAGCGATAGCGGGGTTCGCCGGATGGGCCGCAATTTCATCCTCATGGGATTCCAGTTCCGGCCCCGATACGACGACGACACGATCGAGACCCAACGCCTCGACCGTATCCAGGAGCAGGTACAGCATGGGACGGCCGGCGATCGCGTGCAGGGTCTTGGGCAGCGCCGATTTCATGCGCGTCCCCATGCCGGCGGCGAGAATGATGGCGGCGGTATTGGTCTCGGTCATATCCGTCGAAAATCAAAATGCGCCGGCAGGCGTCAAGCGATTGCGACTCCTGCCCGAATCGCGGGGCGCGACCTTGCCACAGGGGCGGAAATAGGCCAAGTCACTTCGTGTTACGCAACTTTGCATTGCCGAGGATTCATGACCGTTCCCTTCAAGGCCGTCATCTTCGATCTCGACGGCACCCTCGCTCATACCGGCCCGGACCTGCACGCGGCCCTCAACCGGGGACTTGCGCGGGAAGGCAAGCGGGCCCTGACGAACGAACAATCCATGTCCTTGATCGGCGGCGGCGCCGACAAGATGCTGAGAGGGGCATACGACATATTGGGCGAACCTCTGTCCGACGAAGAGCTGGATCGGATTTTCGACGAGTTCCTGGAGGATTACCGCGCCAATTGCGCGGTCGACACCAAATTTTTTCCGGGTGCGCTGGCAGCGGTGGCGCAACTCCGGGACTGGGCGGTGGTCACCGGTATCTGCACCAACAAACGGTCGTCGCTGACCGGGCCTGTCCTGGAGGGTCTCGGCGCGAACGGCACGTTCGAGCCCGTCGTCTGTTATGACCAGGTCGGCGCCCGAAAGCCCGACCCCGCGCCCCTCAATCGGGCCCTCGAGCTCGCCGGCGCGAGCGCCGAGGAGGCCGTAATGGTCGGTGATTCGGCAGCCGACATCGGTGCCGCCAGGAACGCCGGGGTGAAATCCGTTGCGGTCAGTTTCGGGTACACCAACATTCCGCCCGACCGGTTGGGCGCCGATGCCCTGATCGACCATTTCGACGAGTTGATCCCGACACTTCGGAAATTCTGAGCACGCTCGATTTTCTTGTTTCCGGCCATTCGGGCGTCCAAGATAGCCCCATGACATTGGGGAGGATCGGATGCCCGAAGCGTCAGGAATTCGTGAGGTCAGCTGGGTCGACGTCAAGGGCGGCGGCCAAATCACCGTCAGCGGAACCACCGCCTATGTCGGCCACACCCTGGGCAAGGAAGCGACCACCGTCATCGATGTGGCCGACCCCAGGAATCCGAAGGTGGTCAAGACCCTCGACTGCAAGCATCAGGGCTGCCATGCCCACAAGGTGCGCATCATGGGCGATCTGATGCTCACCAATTACGAATCCATCGACTATACGGGCGAGACCGAAGCCGGATTCACGGGCGGGCTCAACATTTTCGACGTGTCCGACCCATTGGACCCCAAACACATCCATTTCTGGGAGACCGCCGGCGACGGCGTCCACCGGTTCACCGTGGATGACCGCTACGCCTACATTTCTCCCACGGCGGAGGGCTATGAAGGCCACATCTGCATGATCCTCGACATGTCCGACCCGACCAGGCCGGAAGAGGTCGGGCGCTGGCATTGGCCCGGCCAGCATGTCGCCGCCGGCGAGGAAGCGGACGTGCCGATCAAGCGGCTGCGCTGCCATCACCCGATCCGGCGGGGCGACCGGCTCTATGTCAGCTATTGGCATGCGGGCTGGGCGATCCTCGACATCACCGATATGAGCAACCCGAAAGAGGTTTCCCGCTTCTCCACCTTTCCGCCGTTCCCCTGCCCGACCCACACCTGCCTGCCGTTCCCGGAGAAAATTCAGGGCATGGATATCATGCTGGTGGCGGACGAGGACGTGGCGCGGCCGGCGGATGCGGGACCCGCTTTCGCCTGGGTGATCGACATCACCGACGAGGAGAACCCCATTCCCATCTCCAGCTACCAGGTCGAGGGCTTGGGCAGCCGCGAGCCGACCCCGGTGCGGAGCGGATGTCATCAGCCGGTGGAAGAAGTACGCGGCACCGACATTCCATTCGCCTGGTTCGCCCAAGGGCTGCGGGTCGTCGACTTCGCCAATCCCCACGCGCCCAGGGAGGTCGCCTACTTCGTGCCCGACAAGCCGCCGGGATGCGATGAAGTGCTCTCCAACGACGTCTATGAGGATGACCGGCGGCTGATCTACCTGATGGACCGGGACCGGGGCCTGCACATCCTGGAACGCACCTAGCGGGCCGGCCGATTGGCCGGGCGGCGGACAGCCAGCCGGCCGCCGAATTGAACCGCCGGCCCCGCTCCCCTACCCTTTCGCGAGGGAGCAGGGAGAGACATGGCGGACAATGCCTGGAAGAGTTTCGACTATGTGATCGTCGGCGGCGGTTCGGCGGGCTGCGTGCTGGCCAACCGGCTGAGCGAAGATCCGTCCAACTCGGTCTGCCTGTTGGAAGCCGGGCCGCCCGACCGCAGCCCGTTCATTCATGTTCCGCTCGGTCTCCTGCGCGGCATGAGCGATCCCAAGATCAACTGGCTGTTCTTCTCCGAGCCCCAGGCGCACGCCAAGAACCGGCCGATCTTCCTGCCCAGAGGGAAAACCCTCGGCGGATCCAGCGCCATCAACGGCATGGTCTACATCCGCGGCAACCGGGGCGACTACGATGAATGGGCGGACCTCGGCAACCCCGGATGGGCGTGGCGCGACGTCCTGCCCTATTTCAAGAAGTCCGAAAACAACGAGCATTTCGACGGCGGGCTTCACGGCACCGGCGGCGAACTCAACGTCAAGTATCTGGAGACGCCGAACCCGCTGAACGAACTGTGGACGAGCGCCGCGGAACGGCTGCAGTACAAGCGCTCGGCCGATTTCAACGGCGAGACCCAAGAGGGCTTCGGAACCTACCAGGTGACCCAAAAAAACGGACGCCGGGCGTCCACGGCGGTCGCTTCTCTCACGCCGGCGCGGCGGCGCAAGAACCTCGAAGTGATCACCGATGCCGCGGTGGCGCGGGTGCTGCTCGACGGCGGACGAGCCACCGGCGTCGAACTGATCGACGGGGAGCGGCGGATCGATGCCCGGAAGGAGGTGATCCTCTCGGCGGGCGCGCTGATCTCGCCGAAGATACTCCTACAGTCCGGCATCGGGCCCGGTGGAGAGCTTTCAAAGATCGGCATCGGCGTGGTCCATGATCTCCCCGGTGTGGGCAAGAACCTGCAGGATCATATTTCGGCGGCCGCCCATTACCGCACCCGCAGCCGGGTGGGGTACGGCCTATCGGCGGCGGCGCTGCCGTTCCTCGCCTGGTCCGGAATGCAATACTTCCTGCGGCGGCGGGGCCTGCTCGCCAGCAATATGGTCGAGGCCGGGGGGTTCTGGAAATCCGGCCCCGCGGTCGTTCGGCCGGACATCCAGTTCATCTTCGTCCCCGGCTACCGCGAGCCGCCGCCCCGGATGGTCGGCTACGGCCACGGCTATCTCACCAATGCGGTGCTGCTGCGTCCCGAAAGCCGGGGGGAGGTCACGGTCGCCGATAGCGATCCCTCGAAGCCGCCGGTGGTGCAGCCGCGGTTCTTCAGTGAGAGCCAAGACCTGGAAATCCTGTTCAAGGGATTCCAGGAAGCCCGCCGCATCGCCACCAGCGAGACCTTCCGGCCCTTGACGCCGGAGGAGTTCCTGCCCCAACCCACGGTGCGAACGGATGACGATGTCCGGGACTATATCCGGGGAAACGCCGGAACCATTTTTCACCCGGTCGGCACCTGCAGGATGGGGACCGACGAGGAGAGCGTCGTCGACCCCGAACTTCGGGTCCGAGGGATCGTCGGGCTGCGGGTGGTCGACGCCTCCATCATGCCCCGCATCGTCGGCGGAAACACCAATGCGCCCACCATCATGATCGCCGAGAAGGCGGCCGACATGGTCCTCGGCAAACCGCCGCTTGGCCCGACCGCAACGCCCTGATCGAAGACGCGGCCCGGGCGGTCGACAGGAAGAAACTCAAGAAGCCGATGGCCCGGTTCGGCCGCGAGATGGCCGCCGGCTAAGCAGACGCCGGTTCAGCCCCACACCTTGTTGGCGGTGATGGTTTCCACCTCGCCGCCCCGCC
This sequence comes from uncultured Rhodospirillaceae bacterium, assembly GCA_964620095.1. Lineage (GTDB taxonomy): Bacteria > Pseudomonadota > Alphaproteobacteria > Rhodospirillales > UBA2165 > JAJDXO01. The sequence continues at coordinate 14,374 of CAZUGT010000178.1, forward strand.
CGACCAGCAGTTCATCCACCAGCCCCAAAAACAGGCCCGTCTCGACCACGCCGGGGATGCCCTTCAAGACCCCTTCCAGCGCCCGCGGATCGGCGATGGCGCCGTAGGCGCAATCCAAGACCAGATTGCCGTTGTCGGTGCGGTAATCGCCGCCGCCCGATTGGCGTACCCGCGGCGTCGCCCCGGTTTGCGCGATGGTGTCCAGCACGTATTCATGGCCGAAGGGGATGACCTCGACCGGCAGATCGAAGGCGCCCAGGGTCTTCACCCGTTTCGACGAGTCGATGATGATCACCCGCCGCTCGGCGGCCGTCAGAACGATCTTTTCCCTGAGCAGCGCGCCGCCGCCGCCCTTGATCATATGGAATTCGGCGCTGACCTCATCGGCCCCGTCGACCGCCACATCCAGCCTGTTCACTTCGTCGAAGCCGACGACCTCGATCCCTTGGGACTTCATCTTCTCCGCCGAGTCCGCGGAGGTCGGGACGCCGCGGACCGAGAGGCCTTCGTCCCTGACCCGTTCGCCGAGCGCGTCGATGAAGTATTTTACCGTCGAGCCGGTGCCGACGCCGACGGCCATTCCCGGCGCCACGTAGCCGGCCGCCGCGCGTCCGGCCGCGCGCTTCTCCGTATCCGCGTCTGTCACCCGAGCCCCCGAACGTGGTTTCTACGGCTCAGCCATAGCATACGGCCGGGGCAAAAAAAACGGGGCGGTACGCATCGCACCGCCCCGGCAAGTCATGTGGCAATGACTTGGAAGAAACGAATTTAGTTGCCGCCCTGGCCTTGTCCTTGGCCCTGGCCGGGCCCGCGGCGTTCTCCGCGCCGGCCGTCTCTCGGACCGCCGCGATTCCCGAACCGGCTCCGCAGGTCGTCCCTGGTGATGGCGCCGTCGCCGTCGCCGTCCAGGCGGCGCACCATGCGCGAGAACCGTTCGGAGAACTCTTCCAGGGTAACTTCGGCATTGCCGTCGTCGTCATGACGCTGGAAAGCATCGACCATGCGCTCCCGCATCACCGCGAGCCACAGGTTCTGGTATTCCTGAAGGGTCAGCTTGCCGTCCTTGTTGGCGTCGTGCTCGTCGAACTGGCCCTTGCGGAAGGCATCGATCTCGGCCTGGGTGATCCGGCCGTCGTCGTTGGCATCGAAGGTTTCGAACATCCGCCCGCCGCGGAATCCGCCGCGCGGTCCGCCCCGAAATCCGCCGGGACCGCCGCGGCCGCGGAAATGAGCGCGCCGGCGCATCCCTTCGTGCCGGCGGGCCTCCCCTGCGGGCCCGGACACGGCCGCATTGGTGATCCCCGCCGCCGGCGTACCGGCATCGGACACGGAAACATAGGCGAAGCCTGCCGAAACCACCGCCACCGCGCCGGCCAACAGGGAGAGTTTGAGGGACTTTTTCATCACTAACCTCTTTTTCAAGAAAGTTGATTTCAGTTGGCGATTGGGGACCGGTCCTCGCACGCATTATCAATCCCCCTAACGCGGGGACGGGCATTTTTCCGTCGAATTATTTTCCGGCCCCGCCGAAGCGGGCGCGGGCTGCACGCCGGCCGCGCCGCCCTCGCTTGACAGGCTCGGCATGCGCCACTTATATGCCCGTCCCCATCCCCGGAGCGGGCGCGTAGCTCAGCGGGAGAGCACCGTCTTCACACGGCGGGGGTCGCTGGTTCAATCCCAGCCGCGCCCACCACCCTACGCCTTCGGCTTCGTCCTTCGCCAAGGCTTCGGTCGACAGGTCGGGCGGCAGGCCGCCCTGGCCTGGCGGTCGAAGGCGCTTAGGCGTAGGAGTGTCTCCCGAAGCTCCGCAGGAGCGAAGGGAGACCGGTTCCAGCCCATACGGATCGGACCATATGCACAGCATAATTACATGCCCGGGCGGTCAAAATCGGACACCGATGATTGTTTCACGTGAAACACCCGCCGGCGTTTGGAGCGCCTCGGCCGGCCGGCGGCGATCCGCTAATGGGCCAGGATCTGGCTCAGGAACAGCTGGGTGCGGTCGTGCTGCGGGTTGTCGAAGAACTCGTTGGGCTCATTCGATTCGATCACCTCGCCGCCGTCCATGAAGATCACCCGGTTGGCCACCGTTTTCGCGAAACCCATCTCATGGGTCACGCACAGCATGGTCATGCCGGTCTCGGCAAGTTCGATCATGGTGTCCAGCACTTCCTTGATCATCTCGGGGTCGAGGGCCGAGGTCGGCTCGTCGAACAGCATGATCTTGGGGCTCATGCACAGGGACCGGGCGATGGCGACGCGCTGCTGCTGACCGCCCGAGAGCTGACCAGGAAACTTGTCCGCCTGCTCGGGAATCTTGACCCGTTCCAGATACATCATCGCCGTCTCTTCGGCCTCGGCCCGCGGCACCTTGCGGACGTACTGGGGCGCCAGGCAGAGATTGTCGAGCACGGTCAGATGGGGGAACAGATTGAAATGCTGGAAGCACATGCCGACCTCGCGGCGGATCTGCTCGATGTGCTTGAGGTCGTTGGTGAGCTCCACCCCGTCCACGATGATCCGTCCCCGCTGGTGTTCCTCCAGCCGATTGATGCAGCGGATCACGGTCGACTTCCCGGACCCGGACGGTCCGCAGATGACGATCCGCTCGCCGGCGCCGACATCGAGATTGATGTTCTTGAGGACATGAAACTCGCCGAACCACTTGTTGACGTCGATCATCTGGATAATGCCGTCCGATCCGCTGTCCTGTGACGTTGCCGCTTCATTCATGGGTTTTCTCCAGCCCCGAAGGGTTATCGCTAGTGCCCGGTGTCCAATTTGCGTTCCAGCGCCTGACTATAGCGGGACATGGCAAAGCAGAATATCCAGTAGACGAACGCGGCGAAGACGAAGCCCTCCGCCGCCACGTTCTGCCACGCGGGATCGATAACCGCCGCCTGCACGCCGCCCAGCACCTCGAACAGGCCGATGATCAACACCAAAGTGGTGTCCTTGAACAGCGCGATGAAGGTGTTGACGATCCCGGGGATCACCAACTTGAGGGCCTGGGGCAGGATGACCAGCCACATGGAGCGCCAATAGCCGAGACCCA
>CAZUGT010000179.1:0-31778 GCA_964620095.1 uncultured Rhodospirillaceae bacterium
GGGGCTTCGATGAGACCTGAAGAGGACGTAACCGGCGAAGACCACTGGACCCAAAAGGGCGACGCCAGGATATTCCTGTACGAGAAGTATCTCGACCAACCGTCGGGCGACACCGGCACCATCGTCTTCGTGCACGGTTCCAGCATGGCCTCGCAACCCACCTTCGATCTTCATGTGGAAGGCCGCCCCTATTCCTCGGCGATGAACTGGTTTGCCCTCAAGGGCTTCGACACCTGGTGCGTCGACACGGAAGGCTACGGCCGTTCGTCGAAGGACCGTGACTCCCACTTCATGATTTCCGACGGCGCCGATGACCTAAAGGCCGCCTGCGACTATATCCGCGAAGCGCGCGGCACCGGCAAGGTTCACCTCTACGGAATTTCCTCGGGCGCGCTGCGCGCTGCGTTGTTCGCCCAGCGGAACCCCGAGATGGTCGACCGCCTGGCGCTCGATGCGATGGTATGGACCGGTGAGGGCAGCCCAACCCTCGAAGAGCGAAAGAAAAAGCTGCCCGAGTTCAAGGCCAGCCGGCGGCGGCCCATCGATCTGGATTTCGTCCGCTCCATCTTTTCCCGCGACCATCCCGGCTGCGCGGAAGACAAAGTGGTCGAAGCCTTCGCCGAGGCGATCTGTGCGCTGGACGACTCGATCCCCAACGGGACCTACGTCGACATGTGCGAAAACCTGCCCGTCGTCGATCCGCGGAAGCTGCCCATGCCGACGCTGTTGATGCGCGGTCAATGGGACGGCATCGCGTCGATGGAAGACCTGTTGAAGTTTTTCAATCTGCTCCCCAACCCGGACAAGCAGTTCAAGGTGATGGCCGGCATCTCCCATGCCAGTTTCCAACAGATCAACTACCTGATGGTTTACGAGATCCTTTACTCGTTCCTCACCCAGCCGGCGCCAATCTACCGGGGGTAGGCGGACCAAATCGTGTCCGCGCCTGTAGACGTGGCTGTGCCGACATGCACGCCGCCGATTGTGGTTGTGCGGCCGGAGAGCGGGCGGGTATCATTCATATATAAGAGTTAACCAATAGGCCTGCATTCCACAGGGAGGAATTCATGAAAGACTTCGACAATAAACTCGATCGCCGGACGGTGCTTAAGGGCGGGGCCGCCTTGGCGGGCGCCGCCGCGGCCTCTTCGCTGCCGTTCGGCGGCGCATTTGCCGCAGGGTATCCGGACCGCAATATCAAGGTTTATGTGCCGACCCGCGAGGGCGGCGGCGCGGACCGTCTGCTGCGCTCCGTCACCGGCGTTTGGAAAAACCACATCGGCACGAACTTCGAGCCGAGCTTTTTCCCGGGCGCCGCCGGACGCGTCGGCTATGAGAAATACATGGGTCTGGCCAAGGACGACATGTACGAGTTTCTGTTCGGCAATATGGGCCCCGAAGTGCTCAACTGGGTGGTGAAGAAGCCGACCTTCGATCTGAACGATTTCCAGTATTTTGCTCAGGTCGACAGCGATCCCGGCATTCTGTTCGTCAGCCGCCGCAGCAAGTTCAAGACGGTCGACGACATCATCGCCGAGGGCAAGAAGCGCACGCTGAATGTCGGCGTGAGCCGCTTGGCCCACCCGGCCACCCTGGGCGCGCTGGCGCTCGCCAAGCATACCGGCGCGAAGTTCAATCCGATCCCGCTTTCCGGCGGCAAGAACACTCGCGCGGGCATCGCCACCGGCGAGATGGATCTCGGCGCCTTGCCGTCGGGCGGCATCGTGAACCGGGCGAAGACCTTCAAGGTCGTGCTGATGTTCTCGCACACAAATCCGCTGCCGGGCCGGAGCGACAATGCACCCACCATGAACGCGCATTTCGGGACCAATATGCCGTCCCTGATCGCCGGTTCCCGCGCATTCGGCATCAAGAAATCCGCGATTGCCAAGCATCCCGATCGCTTCGCGAAAGTCGAAGAGACGCTGAAGAAGGTATTTGCCGATCCGGCTTTCAAGGAAGCCTATGCGAAGACCAAGTCGCCTTGGGAATTCGTCGGACTCCGCAGTGCCGCCCAGGCCAAGGAGTATGCGGACAATATCGCGAAAATCGGCGCGGAGTTCAAAGACCTGCTGGCCGGCAAACAAACCTGATAAAGGTCCGCTCAGGGATATCAGGTGGCGGCTGTAGTCGGCCGCCACCTGTCTCTACGACCAGGAAACATCGGGGGAAGCCGGCCGATGGCGGATGACGCCGAAGCGCAGGAGAAAAAACGCGTTTCCATAGGCAGCGAACTGATCATACCGATCGCTGCGCTGGCCTTTACGATCTACTACTTCTACACCATCTGGAACGCGCCTTGGACGGCTCAGGTCGCGGCGTTCATCGTCGGCTCGGTACTGATCCTTCTGGTGGTTCTGATCCTGGTAAAATCGTTCCGGCAACTGTCCAGGGGCGAAGGCGCGATCAATTTCGACAATCTCATCGAACCGCGGTCTTACATCCCCAAGCGCCTGACCCTCCTCGGCCTGACCATCGCATACATTTTTGTCGTGCCGTGGCTGGGTTTCACCATCACGACATTTCTGTTCCTAAGTCTCGCCATGCTGGTGTTGAGCGATTTCACCAGGAAGAGATTGATTTTGTCTCTCTCGGCAACCCTGTCGTTGGGCGGTTACCTGCTGTTCATCGTCGCCTTCAAGACGAGGTTTCCCGCCGGCCCGTTCGAAAATCTCATGAATGGGCTGTTCTAGATGGAATACGATCTCGCATTCTTTACCGAGATGCTCGGCCGCACCCTTGCTCTTTGGTGGGTGCTCATTCCATCGATCTTTCTTGGGCTGGTGGTCGGCGCGATCCCCGGATTCAGCGCGGCCAATACGATTATCATTCTGTTGCCGCTGACCCTGGCATTGGAGCCCGAGATCGGCCTGACCTTCATGGTGGGGCTCTATGCGTCTTCGCGAATGGGAGCCGGAATTCCGGCAATTCTCGTCAATATTCCGGGGACCGCCGGTGCGGCGGCGACCCCCCTTGACGGGTATCCCATGACCAAGCAGGGGCGGGGCCAGCAGGCGCTTTCCATGTCCTTCGTCGCCTCCATCGCCGGTGGCCTGTTCACCACGATCATCGCCTTGATCACGTTGCCATGGCTGTCGCAGGTGGCGTTTTATCTCCACAGCGTGGAGATGATCGTGATCATGTTTTTCGGCATCTCGCTGATTGCGACCATTGCCGCAAAGGATACCCTGAAGGGCCTTATCGCCGGATTCTTTGGATTGATGATCGGCTTTATCGGCACCGACGTGGTCTACGAGACGCCGCGCGGCACGTTTGGATTTCTGGAACTCTACGACAAGGTGCCCTTGATCCCGGCTTTGGTCGGCCTGTTCGCCATCTCCGAAGCCTTCGCCGTTATCGAGAAGCAATCGATCGTCACCGAGCGCGGCAAAGCCGCCATGCAAGAGCCCGGATGGGCCCAGACCTTCGAGGGCGTGCGCATCGCGGTCTCGAAATGGTGGCACATTACCTGGAACAGCCTGATCGGATTGGTCATCGGCGTGGTGCCGGGGGCGGGAGCGGCGATTGCCTCCTTTGTCGCTTACCAGCAATCGAAAACCTACTCGAAAACGCCGGAGTTGTACGGCACGGGTCATGTCGAAGGTCTTATCGCACCGGAGTCCGCCAACAACGGCGTGACGTCCGGTACGCTGGTGCCGCTTCTGGTGATCGGTATTCCGGGCGGTGCGACCGCGGCCATCATGCTGGTCGTATTGCAGTTTCACGGCGTGACAGTCGGACCCGATCTCTTCATTACCAGTCCCGAGCTTGCCTTCGGCCCGTTCACCGCCATGGCCGTGACCTATGCGCTGATGATTTTGACCGTTCTGCCGCTGGCCCGGTACATGTCCCACATCACCGTCGTGTCGACCGTCTACATGGCGCCGATCATCATTTCATTCACCCTCGTCGGCTCGTTCGTACCACGGGCCTACCTGTTCGATATGAACCTGGCGCTGGTGTTCGGGGTCATCGGCTACGTCGCCCGCAAGACCGGCTACCATGTCGCCGCCATATTGATCGGCGTGATCCTCGGACCATTGATGGAAACCTTTTTCCTCCGGGCGATGAAAATGTCCCAGGGGGACATCATGGTTCTGTTCTCCAGTTCGATCGGCAACACGCTTTGGGTGTTCCTGGTTATCTCCCTGGCGCTGCCCTACATCATGAATCGACGAAACGGCAAGCGCGAGAAGGCGGCGGCGCACGATCCTTATGGCTGACGATATTTCAGCGAACCTTTTGCGCATTTCCCGCATGGATTTCCCCGGCGCGGGGCAAATCGCACACCCATAAGGTTCGGGCCGTCGGCGATATCATGGAATGGCGGGCTAGATCAGGCCGGTGGACTTGCAGATCGCCTGTCCTTCATCGGACGCCATGAAGTCCAGCAAGTTCTTGGCCTCCCGGTTATGGTTCGCCCGGGCCAACAGGGCCGAGCCGTAGGTGGATATTTTTTCGACCTCGGCAGGCAGGGTGCCGAGCAGTTTCACGTCGAGGCCCTTGTCGATCTCGACCTGAATTGCGGTGGCCTGGCCGAAACCGATCTCATTGGTGAGATCGCTCCGGTCGAGATGCTCCATGACCGCCGATCCGGTCTTGGTCCGGACGACGCGATCCGCCACCTCCTCGGCAATCCCCATTTTCTCGATCATCGAATGGATGTACCGGCCGCTCGATGCCACGTTGTAGACGATCGAGTCCGCAGCCAGGAGGGCCTGTTTCAACTTCTCCGCCGATGAAATGTCGGGCTCGTTGGCGCCGTTCTTGATGGCGACGGCGGACTTGACCGATCCCAGGACCGGTCCGCTGCCGCCGACGACGTGTTCCGCTTCCGCAAACTCGGTAATCGCGGCAACGGGCGCCACGACGATATCGGCGTTGCAGGCGCCCGAGCCGACGGTTTCCTCGAGCACCGGCGCGGTTGCAAATTCGTAGTGAACTTCGATGCCGAAGCGCTCGGCAAAAGCATCCGCGCATTTCGCCACCGCCGTTTTCGGCGCGCCGGCGCTGAGCACCTCGATTCGAGTCCCGCTCATTCTCGGTACTTCCCTTACTTGCAGCTTGGCCGTATCGGCGTAGTCTATCACCCGCGAAACATGTTCGGGGAAGCCCAATGCTTGATTCCATACAGGACTACAAGGGCGGCGATATCGCCTTCAATGTCGAGAAGGTCGGTTCGCTGGACCTGATCGGCGGCGGCCAGGTCGTGGTCCAAGGGGATTATGCGTTTGTCGGCCATATGAAACCGCCCGACGGCACCACCATCGTCAATGTGGCCGACCCGAAAAACCCCAAGATCGTTTGGCAGTGCAAGACGGACAACGACAAGTCCCACACCCACAAGGTGCGCGTCGCCGGCGATATCATGATCACGAACGTCGAGCAGAATAGTCGTCACGTCCTGCGGGCGGGATCCCGGATTCCGGAAACAAAAGCCATGCTTGAAGCCGACGGCAGGGATCCGACCGATGAGAACGTCGCGGCGGCCCTCGGCGTAAAGGCCGGGATGCTGCCCCGGATGATCGAGGCGCAGGAACCGGGGTTCTATGAGGATGGCGGCTTCAAGGTTTGGGATGTTTCCGACAAATCCAGCCCAAGGCAGCTTTGCCATGTGAGAACCCATGGGTTTGGCACCCATCGGTTCGATATGGATGAAAACTACGCCTACATTTCGACGGAGATGGAAGGCTATATCGGCAACATCCTGGTGATCTACGATCTTGCCGACCCAGGCAACCCGAGGGAAGTTTCCCGCTGGCACATGCCGGGCCAACACCTGGCCGGCGGCGAGACTCCCACCTGGACTCGTTACTCGCATCGTCTGCACCATGGGCTTCGCGTCGGCGACGAAATTTGGGCCTCGGTGTGGCAGGCGGGATTTCGCGTGATCGATGTTTCGGACATCTCGGCGCCGGTCACGGTTGCGGAACATACCTATCACCCGATGGTTCGCGAGCCGACCCATACGGTTCTTCCGGTGCCTCAATTGATCGACGGCCGCCGGATCGCCGTCGTGGTCGACGAAGAGCATGCGCGAACGCCCGGGAACGGGCAGGCGCCGGCCAACCTCTGGACCTTCGACGTGACGGATTTCGGCAACATCTTTGGCTTGGGTTCGTACCACGTCTCGGAACTCGACAGTCCCTGGTCCCGCACCCCCGGCGCGCGATTCGGCGCCCACCAGTTCACCGATCATCTGGAAGACAGCATCGTCTGCTGCACCTGGTTTGCGGGAGGCTTGCGGATCATTGATGTGGCCAATCCCGCCCGGCCGGAGGAAATCGGCTATTTCATCCCGGAACCGCGGGCAGGCCACGCGGCGCCTCAAAGCAACGATGTCGAGGTCGATGAGCGGGGATTGATTTATCTTTTCGACCGCGACATGGGCTTCGATATTCTGGAGCGCAATTAGCCGGCTTCGATCAGCCTTCTATCGCCCGCCGGCCGCGCACCGGATAACGCGGCCAGGTATATCCGTGCGTGGCCTGGTGACCCGGGGCGACGAGCGTATCGACGAACGCCTCGTCCTCGGCGGTGAATTCCACGCCGGCGGCCCGGACATAGGCGTTCCACTGCCGGAGCGTCCTCGGCCCGCCGATGACGCTCGTCACGATCCCGTTGTTGAGCAGCCACCTGATTGCGAAATCGGACACGGGAATGTTCCTGTTTTCGAGATATTTCTCGATTTTGGCGACGGCCCGGAGGGATTCCTCTTTCAGGTCACGGTTCAGAACGCTCGCGTCGCCGCGGCCGCCCCGGCTGTTTTTGGGCATCTTCTTCCTGTTCCCGTATTTTCCCGTAAGCACCCCGCGGGCCAGGGGCGAATAGGGCACGACGCCGATGCCGTAATATTCGCAGGCGGGAAACAGATCGGTCTCCGGGGTCCGGTTGACCATGTTGTACATGGGTTGCGCGATGATGGGCCGCGGCGTGCCCAGATTGTCGCAAAGACGAACAAGCTCGCCGACCTGCCACGCCCGATGATTGGAGAAGCCCCAATATTGGGCCTTGCCGCCGGCGATGATTTCTCCCATCGCCTCGATGCTTTCCTCGAGGGGCGTATCCCAATCCACATGGTGCATGTAGTAGATTTCGACGCAGTCCATCCGGAGGCGGGTCAAAGAGGCGTCTATGGCCTCCATCATCCATTTTTTCGACAGGCCCCGTTTCCTCTCGGGCGGCCCGTCCTGCTGCCCGACCTTGGTGGCGACCACCCAGTCATTGCGGTCCTTCCTGATCAGCTTTCCCAGAATGGTCTCCGACGCTCCGCCGACGTAGGCGTCGGCGGTATCGACGAAATTGATCCCCTGGCCCCGGGCGGCGTCAACGATTTTGCGGGCGGCGGCTTCGCTTGTCGTCGCCCCGAAATTCATGGTGCCGAGGCTGATCGTGGACACTCTCAGGCCGCTGTTTCCGATGTAACGGTATTCCATCTGTCTTCCCGATTTCCCGTTTAACCAAGTGATCTCATTGCAATATTAATTGGCCCAATAGTAGTTGGCATTGCAGACGTCACAACAGCCAATACCGCGCCTCTCCAATCCGGCGGCGCCCAGTTCGTGAAAACTTCAAAGAAGTCCCGGCGCCCAAAGCGCAACGGCGGGAAACCCGACGATGGTGGCGAGGCGGAAGAAATCGCTGATGACGAAGGGGGTCACCCCCTTGAAGGTCTCGACCAGGCTCACATCCTCGGCAAGCGAATTGATCACGTAACAATTGAGGCCTACGGGCGGGGTGATCAGTCCCGTCTCGACAACGCTCAGAACGAGAATGCCGAACCAGATGGCCTTTGCTTCCTCCGACATCCCGAGATCCAGCCCCAGAACGATGGGCAAGAAGACCGGGACGGTAATCAGGATCATCGCGAGACCGTCCATCACCGCGCCCAATAGAATATAGATCACCAAAATCAGGGCGATGACGGCCAAGGGGGTCAGTTCCAGCCCCGACACCATGCCGGCGATCCTGAGCGGCAGTTCCGAGAGCGCCATGAAGGACCCGTAAATCTCCGCGCCGATGAGAATGAGGTAGATCATCCCGGTGGTCTTCGCCGTCTCTATCAGGGCGGTGGTGAACTGGTCCCAACTCATCTTGCGAAACAGCGCGATCACGCCGGTGGCGGCGGCGCCGACGGCGGCGCCTTCGGTCGGCGTGAATATGCCGCGATATATCCCGCCGATGACGAGTAGGAAGATAACGGCCACCGGCCACACGTACTTGAGACTCTCCAGGCGCTCACGCCATCCGTATCTTTCGCCGGCGGGACCCGCTTCCGGGCGAAACCGGACGAATACCCAAACGGATATGACGTAGTAGAAGGTCGCGATGATCCCGGGGAACACGGCAGCCAGGAAAAGATCCCCGATGGATTGTTCGGTGATGATGGCGTAGATGACGAGAATGATCGACGGCGGGATCAGAATCCCGAGGGTGCCTCCCGCCGCGAGGCTGCCGGTGGACAACGCGCCCGAATAGCCGAGCTTTTTCATCTCGGGCAGCGAGACGCTGGCCATGGTCGCGCCCGTGGCCAGGGATGAGCCGCAGATGGCGCCGAATGCCGCGCATCCGCCGATGGTCGCGACGGCCATCCCGCCGGGCCGGTGACCGACCCAGGCCCGGGCCGAGCGGAACAGCACGGAGCTCAGCCCGGAGTGCATGGCCAGTTGACCCATCAGAACGAAAAGTGGAATCACGGACAGGGAATAGCTGGCCGTCCGGCCCACCGGCGCGGCCTCGAGCCAGATCAGCAATTGGTCGAGACTCGTCAACTGGACCATGCCGATCGCCCCGACGGCAAATAGCGCGATGGCGATCGGCATGCGCAGCGCGATCATCGCCAACAGCACCACAAACATCAAAATGGCGAGTTCGGTACCGCTCACGAGTCCAGATTTTCCAAAATTTTTCGAAAGGCGACCCAGGCGAAAAGGGCGAGGCCGAACGCGCCGACCACATGCAGCCACCAGGTTTTCATGGCAAGGAACATGGATTCGTCGCCGGTTTCGAACTTGTCGAAGCCGCCGACGATAACCCGCCATACCAGGAGAACCAGGATCGCGAGCAGGATCGAATTTTGCGTGGCGTCGATCAGGCGCGTTGCGCGTCCCGACATTCGGCTGGAAAAAAACTCGGCGATGATGTGGCTGTTGGTCGCGTGGGCGAACGCGAAGAAGCAGAAGGCGGCAAAGGAGATTCCATACTCCACGATCTCATAGTCGCCCGTGATCGGCGTGCCGAGCGTGTAGCGACCAATGACGCTGACCACCGTCAGCGCCGCGACCCCCACGAGGACGAACCCGCCCACGAGCGCCACCCGGCGCGTAAACCCGGTGAGGCGGTCTTCCTCCGGTTTCCGGGTATCCCCCCCGTCCGCGTCTGTCATGGCGTCACAACGCTGCAAGCCCGGCAGCGGAGGCAAATCTCCGCTGCCGGAACCCGTACGGCTATTGGAACTTCTTGACGGCGGCCTTCATGTCGGCAAGCAGCGCCGCGCCGTCGATGCCTTTCTTCTTCATATCGGCAATCCAGCCTTCCACGACCTTTTCGGACGCCTGGGCCCAACGCTTCTTGTCGCCGTCCGAGAACACGTACATGGGCTTGCCGGATTTCTTGGCGACATTGAGGGCCGGCGTATCGTCGTTGTGCCAGCGCTGCCCGTACTCCTTGGCCAAGGCCGCGCCGGAATTGTTGTCGATGACCTTCTTCAGGTCAGCGGGCAGTTTGTCGTAGCTGTTCTTGTTCATGACCACCATCAGCACGCCCGAACTCAGACCGGGCATGGCGTAGTGCTTGGCCACGCGAACGATCTTCGTCGGAAGCGAAATCGTCCAGGCCGTGTAGACGGCATCGATCACGTTGCGCTGGAAGGCTTCCGCCATCTTGATCCCCGGAATGCCGACGGGGGTCGCGCCGATCGCCTTGAAAGACTGCCCCAGGGTCCGGCCCGAGACGCGAATCTTGAGGCCCTTCAGATCATCCAGGCTTTTGATGGGCTTGTGAGAGAACAGCCCGAAGGGTCCCGGTGCGTGCAGGACGATGGGATGGGTGTCCGGAAAATCCTTGGAAAACCACTTGTCGTACATGGACCAGATGGCCGGGGCCATGATCTTCGGCGAGTGGCCGGAAACAAAGGGCAGTTCCACGACCTCGAGGCGCGGGAACCGGCCCGGGGTATATCCGGGCAGGGAGTAGATGACGTCCACGAACCCTTTCCGGGCCTGATCATAGAGTTCCGACGGCTTGCCGCCGAGCTGGCGGGACGGGAACAGCTTGATCTGGATGCGGTTGTTCGATTCCTTTTCGACCTTCTTCGCCCACCAGTCCAGGTTCTTGAACGAACGGGCGACGGCCGGCACGAACGTGTGCAGCCGCAAGGATGCCTCCTGGGCGCTGACTTGCGGCGCGGACACCATCGCCGCGGTCGCCACGGCCGCCGATACGCCCAATAGCTTCACCGATTTTGCAATTTCCATTGTACCTCTCCCTGCCTGTTGCGTGATTTTGCCCTGTGCTTTTTACTTGGGCTTGTTGTTAAATCTAGTTGGTATTTGGACGTTGGAAAAGTTCTATAAATCGATCCTGTCTGGAGGACTCCATGGACCAGGTAATTGATCAATCCAATGAGGCCGGCGCCGCCGCTGCCCGGGTCAAACAATTGGGACCCCACGCCGGTGCGGAAATACACGGACTGGATACCGGCAAACCCATAGGCGAAGGGGACCGAAAGCTGGTCCATGACGCCCTCATGGAACACGGCGTCATCGTGTTCCGCAATCAGGACATCACCCGGGAGCAGCAGGCGGACTTCGCGGCGAATTTCGGCGAATTGACGGTTCACCCGTTTTCACCGCATCTGGACGACTTGCCCGAGATGATCGTCCTGGACAATGACGGGGACAACCCGCCGCTTTCCACCGATATCTGGCACAGCGACGAGATGTTCCGGCTGGAACCGCCCATGGGCACCCTGTTGCGGGCGAAAATCGTCCCAAGGGTCGGCGGCGACACCTTGTTCTGTAATATGACCGCCGCTTTCGAGGGATTGAGCGGCAGCCTGCAATCCTTCCTTTCCGGCCTGGAGGCCGTCAACGATTTCAAGAACTTCAAACGGCTCTACGGCAACAGCCAGGAGCACCGTCAACGCCTCTGGGAAATGATGGACAAATTTCCGAATCCGGTTCATCCGGTGATCCGCACCCACCCCGTGACGGGAAAGCAGGCGATCTATGTCAGCCCTCAATTCACCGTCGCCATCAAGGGCATGAAACAGGACGAGAGCGACGCCTTGCTCGACCTGTTGTACCGGCAGACCCAAATTCCCGAATATCAGTTCCGGGTCCATTGGCAGGAGAATTTGATGGCCTTCTGGGACAACCGGACGGTTCAGCATTATGCCGCGCGGGACTATCTGCCCGACCGGCGGCGGATGGAGCGGGTAACCTTGAAGGGCGATCTTCCCTACGGACCGGTCGGAGAGTCCTATTCGATACTCGATCCGGACAAGGCGCGTACGGACCCGGTACTCGAAAATTACCAGGCGGCCGGGGAAAGCCGGACCGACCGCTGACGGGACCGTCCGGATCACCCGCCCCCGGCGCGGATGTCTCGAGGAGCGCGGCATGGCAAAATCGCGGCCCAGGGTCGCCATAGTCGGAGGAGGCATCGGCGGCCTGTTCGCCGCCAACGCCCTGATTGCTCATGGGCTGGAGGTGTCGGTCCATGAGCAGGCGCCGGAACTGGGCGAGATCGGCGCGGGGGTCCAGATTACGCCCAACAGCGTCCGTCACTTGCAGCGGGTCGGCCTGGGCCCCGCGGTGGAGAAATGGGGCGCGCTCATCGGTGAGAGTTCACAGTATTTGCGCCACGACGGAACCCACATCGCGCCGGTGCAGGTCAGCGATGCGTCGGGCTGGAAGGCGGTCTACGGCATGCACCGGGCGGACTTCGTGGATTTCCTGGCGGCGGCGCTCCCCGAGGGCGTGGTCCATTGCGGCCATCGCGCCGCCGGGTTCGAGCAGGCCGGCGGCACGGCCCGGGTGAGCTTCGACGACGGCAGCCAGGTCGAGGCCGACGCGGTCATCGCCGCCGACGGCATCCACTCGGAGCTCCGGCCCTATGTGTTTCCGCCTTCGACGCCCGTCTTCCACGGCACCATCAGCTACCGGGGCCTCGTCCACCGCGATCGACTGGGCGACTGGCCCATGGACCGGTGGCAAACGTGGGCCGGACCGTCGAAGCATTTCCTGGTCTTCCCGGTGCGTCATGGAGAGATGGTCAACTACGTGGGCTTCGTTCCCACGGACGAGGAGATGAAGGAATCCTGGTCGGCCCCGGGCGATCCCGACGTGCTGCGCGCCGAGTTCGAGGGATGGGACTCGAAGGTCGAGTTCCTGCTGGAACAGGTCGATAGGACGTTTCGCTGGGCGCTCTATGACCGGGAACCCTTGCCGACCTGGACCAAGGGCCGGCTGACCCTCCTCGGCGATGCGGCGCATCCCATGCTGCCCCATCTCGGCCAGGGCGCCAACCAGGCCATCGAGGACGGAATGGCCTTGGCGGTTATCCTGTCCAATGCGGACAACGCCGCCGTTCCCGAAGCGCTCCTCGCCTATGAGAAACTCCGGCGGGAGCGGGTTGCGGAAATCCAGCATGGGGCGCGGATAAACGGCCTGCGGGTGGATTCGATGCTGGACTATGCCGATCTGGAAAAACGGGACGCCGAGCTGGCCGCCCACGCGGAATTTCGCAAACACCTTTATGCCTATGACGTGGTTCCCGAGGCGGAAACGATCCTCGCCGCACTTTAACCGTCAGTGGCCGGTGATGGTCGCCCACAGGGCGCCGGGATCGTCCGGCGGCCGGTTGCCCCGCCAGGCTACATGCTGGTCGGGCCTGATGATCGCGAGGTCCCGTTCATAAAGATCGCGCGCGGCATCCTCGGCGACATGGAGGACCTCTACGGGGACCCCGGCGCTCTTCGCCGCGGCAGCCAGCCCATCCACGTCGGGAGCCGTCGGCCCTAATCTCAATATTGTGAACCACGGCCCCAACCGGTCGAACAGCGATACCCGCTCTCCGATCCAGTAGTGGGGCGCCCGCCCGCCGGGACACGCGGTCGGCCGGTAGATTGCGGCCTCGTCCGGCGGCGGCTGGGTGCCGTCGCCGACGACGATGGGCGATCCGTCGTAGCGGGCGCCAAGCTGAATTCCCAGGCTCGCGAACTCCTCCTTGAAGATGGCGAGTTTGTCCTTGAACGCGGCCCGCGACCGGCGGCCCGCCTCGTCCTCGTCCTCCAGGTTGGTGGGGTAATCGAGACCGCCGACCTGCGAGGTGAGCCGGCCCGATTCATTGGTGTTGCGGATACCGATCGGCCGGCGTTCCGTTTCGTAGGTGTCCATCAGCTTCGGCCCGCCCCAGCCCTGCAATACAGCGGCAAGCTTCCAGCCCAGGTTCACGGCGTCATCTATCCCGGTATTGAAGCCGAAGCCTCCGGCAGGGGTGAACAAATGTACGGAATCGCCGGCGAGCATCACCCGCCCCCGCTGGTAGCCGTCGGCCGTCATGGCCAGCCCGGCCAGCCACGCGACGCTGGATTTGAGCTCGATCCCGATATCGGCGCCGACGGCGTCGCGGAATATCCGGACGGCATCTATGGTTTCGATGCTCTCCCCTTCGGGCATTTCCGCCAGCATCATGAATTCGCCCTTGCCGTCGAGGGTGATGCAGTCCGTCCGTATGTCGTTGTTGATGGTGTAGTACTTCCAGCCGATGGGCATGGCGAGCGCGTCGTACACGCCGGGGGCATGGAAATACGCCGAGATCATGTCGCCGTCATAGAAATCGCTGCCCGAGCTGGTGCGGCCCGAAAAGTGAATATCCAGTTGGCGGCGGACCATGCTTCGGCTGCCGTCGCAGCCGACCAGGTAGTCACAGGTCACGGGCACGACCGTGCCGCTCGCCAGCTCCTCGATCTCCGCCTCGACCCGGCCGCCCAAATCCTCGAACCGGTTCAGCCTCCATCCGAAGCGGATATCCGATTGGGCGTACTTTTCGGCATGGGCCTTCAGTACCGGCTCGAAATAGAACTGGTTCGACCGGTGCATGGGTTCGGGCGTCAGGAGGGTGGCGCCCCATGGTCCCGGATTTTCGATCTTGCTTCTGCCCGCCGGCATTTCTATGCGGGCGAGTTCGTGGCCGGTAAACCGCGTCACATAGACGACGTCGGTCGGGTGCTCGGGATACAGTCCCGTCCGCCGGACTTCATCGGCGAAGCCGTAGCGGCGGAGATGTTCCATGGTCCGGCAGTTGAGGGAATTCCCTTTCGGGTGTTTCGACGGGGTTTCGGCATCGTTGACCAGCAGATTTCGCACGCCCCGGGATGCAAGCTCCATCGACAAACCCAGCCCCACGGGTCCGCCGCCGACAATCAGGACCGGGACGTGCATCCTAGCTCTCCGCCGCGGCGACGCACTCTACCTCGATGAGGAATTCTTCGTAGGCGAGACCGGCGACAATCAGCAGCGTGTGAGCGGGCCTGTGGTCGCCGAGAATGTCGCTGCGGATCCGCCGCATGTCCGCCAGGTATTCGCGGCCGGTCAGAAACGTCGTCACCTTGACGAGATTTTGGAGCCCCATTCCGGACCCCTTCAATATTTCTTCGATATTGGCGTAGGTCCGGCGCATTTGGGCTTCGAAATCCGAAACGATACTGCCGTCTTTTTCCGAACCCACCTGACCCGACATGTAGAGCAGCCGGGCACCCGCTTCCAGTTCGGCGCCGTGGCTGTACGCGTTGTGGGGCGAAACGATCGCTTCCGGATTGAAAAACCGGGTCATGCCGCTTGTCCTTCCTCGATGAGCGGGGCGCCGCGCCTATTCCAACGGTTTCCCGTTGAGGTGCTCAGCACGGGTGACCCGAACCAGGATCGCCGCGCCTATTTTGTCGGGGTCCCGGTCTTTCTCGGCCTGGACGACTCTCTCCCAGACCGCTTCGCGAATTGGGCCGTCCGCGTGAACTTCCGCCGTGCCCCAGAACCGCGCCGCGCCGCCGCCCGGCAGGAGGCCGGTTTCACGCAGTTCCGGATTGCGGAAAAAAACCGTCACATTGGGGTTGGCCCGGAGATTGTCCCATGCGCCGCGCATGGCGCGCTCCCAAAAAGCCAGCGTTTCGTCGTCATAGACCATGACGCTGCCCTTGGGGCCGATTGACGGTATGCCGTCGCTCGAAACCGTGGCGACCAGGCAGACATTCTTGGGAAACGCGCCATCGATGTGTTCGTTGATCCATTCGGGAACTTTGACCAATTTACCATCCCTCCTTCGGTGACCGGTGTAGCAAAAAGGGCCGGCCAGGGTTGGCCGGCCCTTTTCGGTCCGATCGGTTATTTCGAATATTTCGCGATTATGTCCTTGTAGTACTTCCGGAGATTGTCGGGCGTGTTCGAAGGACCCGCGAGAACCTTCTTCGCGGTTGCCCGGTCGACGTAATCGGGCACGAAGATCACCTGATTCTTCATGTCTTTTGCGAACTGTTCGCTGGCCATCGCCTTCTTCAATCCGACTTCGAGCGCCTTGGCGGCGTCTTCGTTCATGCCGGGAGGGCCCATGACCATGTGCTGCATGGACTGGGTCAGGACGACCGATTGCTTGAAGGCGTCCCAGGCGAGCCCGGAGGGTTCGGACCCGTGCATCTTCTTGTAAACGTCGACGATGCTGGGGGCATACTTGGCGAGCACGGGATTGGCCGAAACGTTGCCCGCCTGGTCGATCAACGGCACATGATAGATGCCCATTTGAGAGCCTTTCATGACCTTGCTGACGATCGGCAGATAGATGTGAATGGCATCGACCGCACCCGTCAGTTCCCCGGATGCGACGGCTTGGCGAACCTTGCCGTTGCTCCGGTAGCCGCCGATGTAGGTGAAGTTGGCCTTCAGGGCTTCGAGCCCGAGGACAGCCATCAGCGACCGGCCGTTTTGTATGCCGATGGTGCCCATTTTGAACGGGGCGGATTTGCCGATCGCGGAAGCGTCGCTGCCGGCGGGCACGGCATCTTTCCGGCCCCAGACCAGGACGCCGGCGAGCTTGAGTCCGCCGACGGGCTCGAATTTCTCGTACTTGAAGCGAAGTCCGGGCGCTCCGACCACCTGGGCAAGACCGTTCCAGAAGCCGTAATAGACGGTGGTGCCGTCCTTTCTCGCTTTCTCGTACAGAAAGTTCTGGGCCTTGGAGCCCGCGCCGCCGGGCAGGTTCTTGACGATGACATCCGGATTTCCCTCGACGCTTGCAGCCAGGTTCTTGCTGACGATCCGGGCCATGATGGTCGCGCCCGAAGCGGGGCCCGCGCCAACGAGAACGGTGATTGTCTTGCCTTTGTAATATTGCGCCTCGGCCGGAGCGGCGCCGATCGCGCCCGCCGCAAGAGCCGCGGCGCCTAGAAACACTGTAAACTGTCTACGGAGTCTCGACATGATGGTTCTCCCTGTTATGAGCAGCGAGCCACAGCAACGCCCTGCCGGCGATTCATTTTGCGTTTCTTGTTGCGCGTCGAGCGCCTATTCCTTCCGCAACCGCTACTAATTTCAATTTCCGTATCATGACAGCGGGACCCTAGTACGGCAATATTGGCCGACCACGGCGCGAAAAAATTGTCCGGAGCGCGGCAATATGACCACCAGGCCCAAAAATCTCCTCCTCATCATGACCGACGAACACAATCCGAAGGTCGCCGGCTATGAAGGACATCCCCAGGTCAGGACCCCCAACATGGACCGGCTCGCCGCGGCGGGCACCCGGTTCACTTCGGCATACTCAAACTCGCCACTGTGCGTGCCGGCGCGGGCGGTGTTCGCAACCGGGCAATATGTCCACGACAACGGCTGCTGGGACAATGCGATCGCCTATGGCGGCGGGACGCCGAGTTGGGGCCACCGGCTGCAGAAAGAGGGAAATCCCGTCGCCTCGATCGGCAAGCTTCATTACCTGAAAGAGACCGACCCCACGGGCTTCGACGAGCAGATACTGCCGATGCATATCGCCCATGGGGTCGGCGATTTGCAGGGGCTCATCCGCGACCCCATGCCGGTGCGTTATCAGAGCCGCGAGCTGGCCGAGCAGATCGGTCCCGGCGAGACCGGCTACATCAAATACGACCGGATGATCGCGGATGCCGCCTGCGAGTGGCTCAAGGAAAAGGCGGAAACACCGCCGGACCAGCCCTGGGTTCTGTTCGTTTCCTTCATCTCTCCCCACTACCCGCTGATCGTGCCGCAGGAATATTACGACCTCTACCCGACAGCCGAGGTGCCCATGCCCAAGGCGCTCGCCGACGACGCGTTGCTGGAACACCCCTGGTGGAAATCCTTCCGCAGCGCCTACATCTTCGATCAATATTTCGCCGACGATGAGCAGCGCCGGATCGCCATCGCGTCCTATTTCGGGCTGTGCACCTTCGTTGACGAACAGATCGGCAAAGTTCTGGATGGGCTGGAGGCGAGCGGCCTCGGCGCCGACACCAATATCGTCTACACCAGCGACCACGGCGACAACCTGGGCGCCCGCGGATTGTGGGGCAAGTCGACCATGTACGAGGAGTCGGCGCGAATCCCGATGATCGTGGTGGGCGACGGCATCAAGGCCGGTGCCGTCTCGACGACACCTGTTTCCCAGGTCGACATCTACCAGACGGTTTTGGATTCGGTGGGATTGGACGCGGAGGGCGATGAGACGGGGTTGCCCGGCGGCTCGCTGCTGGAGATCGCCAGGGCCGATGACGACCCCGATCGAACGGTTTTCAGCGAATACCATGCCGCGGGGTCGGTAACCGGCGCCTTCATGCTGCGCCGAGGGGACTACAAATACGTCCATTATTTGGGTTTTGCGCCGGAGCTCTACAATCTGTCCGACGACCCCGAGGAGCTGACGAATTTGGGCGGGAGCGGCGATCACAAGGACATCCTCCGCGGCTTCGAGGATCGGCTTCGCAACATGGTCGACATGGACGAAATCGACGGCCGGGCCAAGGCGGACCAGGCGGCGTGGATCGAAGACCATGGCGGGCGGGAGAAGATATTGGACGCACCCGGCATTAACGCGACACCCTCGCCGGTCGGCGACTAGGCCGGCAGGTCCGTAAACCAGGGAGAACAAAATCATGCCTGACAACCGTTTCGACGTATCCGACAAGGTGGTCATCATTACCGGCGCCGGCCAGGGGATCGGCAGGGAATACGCTCTCGCCTTTGCCGAAGCCGGCGCGAAGCCGGTCCTGGCGGAACTTGACGCCGACAATCTAAAAGGTGTCGCCGGAGAAATTGAGGCGGCGGGCGGCGAGTGCCTCTCGGTGGAGACCGACGTAGGCGACCCGGACTCGACGGGCGCCATGGTGGCGAAGACAATCGAGACATATGGGAAAATTGACGTTCTCATCAACAACGCCGCCATTTTCGCGACCATTGCAAAAAAGCCGTTCTATGAAATCCCCTACGGCGAATGGAACGAGGTGCTGCACGTCAACATTACCGGGTCCTACAATTGCGCCTGTGCCGTCGTACCGGTGATGAAGGCAGCCGGGCAGGGACGGATCATCAATATCTCGTCGGGGACGGTGCCCAAGGGGGCGCCCGGATTCATGCACTATGTGACGTCGAAGGCGGCGGTGGTCGGGATGACCCGGGTGATGGCGCGGGAACTGGGCGGCGACAACATCAACGTCAACGCGGTGATGCCGGGTTACACCGAAACCGAAGTTGAACATGCCAGCATGGATGACGCGGGCAGGGCGCATGTCAACAATATCCGGCTCCTGAAACGGGTCGAAACACCGGACGATCTGATCGGGCTGGTGATGTTCCTGTCCTCGCCGGCAAGCGCATTCATCACCGGGCAGTCCATCGCCTGCTGCGGCGGCGAGGTGATGCTTTAGCCGACAGGCTGATCATTCGGCCGATAGGATTTTTTCTATCGCCTTCCGGGCTTCCTCGCCGGCGGCGCGCATGCCCGCCGCACGTTCGGGATTCGGGAAAGCGCCAAACACCGCGTCGAAGGAGTCCCTCTCCCGGATGCGGTCCCACCACGCGGCAACCCTGGGGCGGTCGCTCCACATCCATGACAGGGCCAGTTCATTGAGGCGCGAAACGAAGGGCGTCACGGCGGTGTCCGCCAGCCCGTAATCGGCGCCCGTCACGTAGCCGGTGTCCGACAATGTGGTTTCCAGGTCGCCCAGCATCTTGTCGAGTGTGCGGATCCCCGTCCGGACGGTGGGCGCCTCGACGCCTTCCTCGACCCAGGATCGCCGGACGCGGCGGCGTTCCGGACTGGGGATCGCGTTGTAATAGGCCTCCAGTTCCTCCGGCGACTTTTTCAGAATATGCTTGCGGTTGAAGGTTCCGTAGGTCGTGGCGCCGACCGAGGGCAGGTACTCGTCCACATTTTTCAGCCAGGCGGCGGTTCGGGCCCGTCCCAGCGCGTCCCTCGGGCGGAGGGGCGGACCGTCGAACGCTTCGTCCGTGTAAACCATGATGATGGAGGATTCGATCAGAACCTCTCCGTCATGCACCATGGTCGGAACGACCGCGTTCGGGTTCAGCTTCAGGTATTCCGGTGTCGTCAATTCGCCGGCGTCCCGGTCCAGGACCCGGTGGGTGAAGTCCACTCCCTTCTCGGCGAGCGTGAGACGCGCCTTGTATCCGCAGGTGGCGGTAGGGAAATAATAGAGTTCCAACATTTGGGAAGCTCCTCTCCAACAGCTCCAGAAACCTATCCGAACAGTCTAAATGAACAGCCAGGCCGGCAGCCACGAGGGCAGGACGTCCGGCAGCCAGTTCGTGAGCCAGGCGGAATGCCAAAACAGATTCATTATCCGGTCATAGAAACCGACCAGGACGACCCAGCCTCCCGCCGCATAGCCGAGCGCGATACGCCAATCGTATTTCCCCCACCGTATCAGGTAGACGGCCATGAACAACGGCAGGGCCAGTTTCTGGCCGATGACGAGCATGATCAGCAGCATGGCGATCAGGTAACCGAAGAAAATTGCCGTGCGGCCGAACACGACGTTTTCGGCGGTGTGCGACCAGGCCCGGCCGAACGATCCGTATTCGCGTATCTCCTCGAGGTAGCTTCGGCCATCCTGGACAATCACGAACAGCACCATGAGCGCCCCCGGCAGGGCTGCCGTAATCGGAAACTGTTTGACCGAATTCGGCCAGCCATGGCTTTCGATCAATGACCAAATGAACAGGGCGAACAGAAGAATCGCGAAGGGCAGGGAGATCATCGGATTGCGCTCCGCTCCCTCACCGGTGTCGGGAGAGTCCGTGCCCGCCCTCTTGCTGCCGGCTATGCCCCGGGCGGCAAGGAAGATCGTTACCACGATGAGAGCCATAATGATCAGCACGATGGGACGGTTCCACAGCCAATCGATGCCGCCGTAGGCTCGAATGCTGAGTTGGAAGGCATTCTCCATGATCGAACCAAGTATGAGCGCCAGGATCAGGGGCGGCCGCGGCCAGCCGCCGCGCTTCATCACGAATCCGACCAGGCCCATTACGATGCAGGTGATCCAGTCGCCGAGCGACGCCCCGCCCAGCCAGGCGCCCATGAATACGAACAGGATGACGCCGGGCACCAACAGATGTCCGGGCAGGAAGGCCACTTTGGCGACTTGCCTGCTCAACAGCATGAGCAGTATGGCCGCGGCGATGTTGGCGACCACAATCGCCCAGACCATGCTGAAGGTGACGTGGAGTTCGTCGGTCAGCATATCGGGTCCGGGCCTGAGACCTTGAATGAGCAGAGCGCCCAGAAGGATCGCGGTTCCCAGACTGCCGGGGATGCCGAATGCGACGGTGGGAATGAGGGACCCGCCCCGGGTTGCATTGTTCGCGGCCTCAGGCGCGATGACGCCCCGGATATCCCCTTGCCCGAATTTTGATTTGTCCTTGGCGCTCTGGACGGCGTGGCCATAGGCGATCCAATCGACGATTGCCGCGCCGAGCCCGGGCAGCATTCCGACGTAGGTCCCGATCGCGGCGCACCGGGTTGCCAGCCACCAGTGCCTGACAGCGTCCTTGATCCCTTCGAACATGCCCCCGTCGCCGCTCTGTTCCCGGGCGGTCCGGGAGATGGAGGTGTTCCGGATCGCCAATTCCATAAGTTCGGGAATGGCGAACAGGCCCAGCACCACGGGGATCAGCGGCAGGTTGTCGATGAGATAATCCGTCCCGAAGTAGAACCTCGGAATGGCGACCATGTCCGCGTACCCGATGGTCGACAACAAGATGCCCAGACACGCGACGGTCAGGCCCTTCAGAATCGACCCGCCGCTCAACGAGCCGACCATGGCCAGCCCCAGCACGCCGAGCATGAACAATTCCGGGGAGTTGAACGCCAGAATGATGGGCAGGATGAGGGGCAGGGACGCTGCCAATATCAACGCCCCGAACACGCCGCCAAAGGCCGACACGGTAAAGGCCGCCCCGAAGGCGCGCGCCGCCTTTCCCTGTTTGGCCAGCGGATACCCGTCAAGGATGGTGGCTTGCGACGCCGCCGTGCCCGGAATGCCGAGCATCACCGAGGCGATGGTGTCGCTGGTCGAGGTAACCGCGAACATGCCGAGCAGCAAGGCGAAGGCCGAGACGGGTTCCATCCCGAAGGTGAACGGCAGCAGGAGCACCAGGCCGATGATGCCGCCCAAGCCCGGTATGGCGCCCAGCCAGATTCCGATGAACACACCCAGAAACAGGAAGCCGATCGCCGGCCATTCGAAGACCAGCAATAGTCCGGTAACAAAGGCGTCCAGCATGACGGGTCCTGTGCGAGAATGTCTTGGCTAGGGATCGCGGGCAGTGCGTAGAAGCGTATAGGATAATCGGCGAGTGTGTCACGCAGCCGGGTCAGTGTCCGCTAACACGCTGCGAGGCAAGACACTGGGCGTCTTTGGCTATGAGCAGATCATCGGGCGGGCGGTCGCTAACTACGAGAAGGCGTTCGCCGGCGGCTCGCCCGTCAACATGATCAACCCCGAAACCCGGGAAGGGTGAATGGAGTTGTGATCCCTGCTAGAATGGAGTCCAGCGGGGAATTGGTGACCGAGCGATGACCAGCACCGAAAATAGAGCCGAAGACCGGCGCCGGGAACTGGACGACCAACTGGCCGACATCAAGGCGCAGATCAGGGCCTATCCGCAGCCCATCGCCGGATGCGATGCTCAATATCAGCACTTGTTCGACAAGCGCGAGTTGCTGGTCGAGAAGATCAAGGACCTGGACTCCGAATAGACGAGGAGGCCGCCGTCCCGCGCGCCGACATACGGCAGAACGGGTAATGCTCGGTCGCGAACAACCACCCCGCGGTCGGGCAGGACCTTCAATCCCCCTCCATATGGCCGGTCAACGGTATGGAAAACGATATCCTGGCGCCGCCGGCCGAAGGCTCGATTTGCGCGCCGCCGCCATGCAATTCAGCGATCTCCTTGACGATCGCCAATCCCAGACCGCTGCCCTCGCCGGACTCGACCTGCCCGAAACGGGAGAACGCAACCTCGCTGTCTTGAGCGCTAATGCCTGCGCCATTGTCGGAGACGGAAATCACGCCGCTGCCGTTCAGCGGACTTACCCGCACCGATATCTCGCTGTTCTCCGGACCGCCATGTTTGACCGAGTTGTCGATCAAATTCTGAATTGCCTCTTCGAGCAATATTTCATCGACGTCTGCATCAAGCACGCCATCGTGGGCCTCGAATACGAGGTCGATGTCGTGCTCGAGAATCTGGCTCGCACTTCGCTCGCAAACGGTTCTCGCAATCCGGTTGAGGTCGGCGCGGTGCAGCCGGCTATCGATCGATCGCCCTTTTGCACGCTCGAGTGAAAGCAACTGGTTGGTGAGGCGGGACGCTCGGCGCGCCGACTCGACCAACTCGCCAACACGAATTTCCCGATCCGTCGGCGACTTTGCGCCATGGGCGGCCTGCGCCAACGAGAGTATGCCGGCAATCGGGTTGCGCAGTTGATGCGCGGCATCGGAAATGAACCTGTCCCGGCTGGCAATGGCGGCTTCGACCTGACCCAGGAGAGAGTTCAGCGTTGCGACCAGCCCGGTCACCTCGGGCGGTACGGGCCGGCGAATAGTGCTCAAGTCATCGGTCGAGCGCTGGGCGATCGCCTCCTGAAGGTCCGTGAGCGGTTTGAGCCCAAGTTTGATCCCGAACCAGATGACGACCGCGACGGTCAGAAACAGCGAAGCGATGAGGATAATTGCCTGCGTCGCCTGCTGCCGGACAAATGCTTCCCGTTCCGCCAAGGTTTGCCAGACCGTCACCGAGGCGAATCCGCTGACCGCCACGAAGTCCGCGTGCTCCCGCAACCGGGCGACCCGAACCGGTTCGTCGCGATAGACGGATTCGAACAGCACGGGCTGATTGTCCTTGAGTTCGATCGCGTCCGGGGTTACGGGGGGAGATGCATAGCCGGTGACGAACGATCCATCCGGCCCGTAGACATGGTAGTAGAGCGTCCCGCCGAAACGGCTGGTGAGAAGCTCTCTCGTCGAATCGGATATGACATCGCCGCCGGAAACCACGATATCCCGTGAAATGGCCAATGTGAGCGCTTCCAGGTTTCGGTCGAATATTTCCTGGGCGGTGGTCGTCGCGGTGGTGATCCGCCAATAGGCGGCGGCGATCGAGACGATGCCCAGAGGTATCAAGATGATAACAAGCAGGCGTGCGCGCAGCGATAGATTGGTCGGCATTAGCCCGTGTCTTCCATCAAATAGCCGAGCCCCCGCGCCGCCTTGATCGTCACGTCGTAACCGGCCAGCTTCTTCCGAAGCCTCGATATGGGCGCTTCGACAACCTTGTCGTCCAGGTCGGCGCCCACGCCGTACATCTGGTCGATCAGCACCGATTTGGGCACCAGTCGGCCTTTGCGCTCCAATAGGCACTCGAAGGCCGCGAGTTCCCGCCGCCTTAGCTCGATCACCTCCCCGTTGGCCCGCAGCACACGCGCCCCCACGTCGAAATCCAGCGCGCCAATGGATTGGATGGGAGACTGTACAACGCCTCTTCGGCGCAAAAGGGCGCGGATGCGCGCCTCCAACTCCTCCATCTCGAACGGTTTGACCAGATAGTCGTCGGCGCCCGTGTCCAGACCTTCGACCTTGTCGGAGGTATCCGTCCGCGCGGTGAGCATGAGAACCGGCGTCGGGTCATTCCGCGCCCGCATCCCCCGCAAAATCTCCAGGCCGCTCATGCCCGGCAGATTTATGTCGAGGATCACCAGATCGCCGCTCTCACCTGCCAGGTAGGCGTCACCGTCCTCGCCGTCGTTCAGCACGTCAACGGCGTGTCCGAGATCCCGCAGGCGATGGGCAATCCCCGACGCCAGAGACTCGTTGTCCTCGACAATTACTATTCGCAAGGCCCACCCCCGGAAAGCTTCGTGCAAGCTTGCTACAGCATGATCCGTCTATCAAGCCGACGGCCCGAACGTGATCGGCGGGGAATTTTGTTGGATGCGTCGTGGAGACGCGTTCATCACACAAGGACAGTTGGGAGTTTTTACATGTCTGGAGTATCAAAGCATCTGCGCCATGCTGCAGTTGGCGCGGCCGCGTTGGCGGCATTCGGTATTGGCGCTTCCGCAAATGCGGAAACAAATCTGGCCGGAAAAACCATTCAATGGACAATCCCGTTCTCCGAAACGGGCGGCTCCGCGAAATGGGCCAACTTCTTCGCGCCCCTGCTGGGCCAGGCCCTTCCCGGCTCGCCCAAGGTGGTCGTAAGATTCATGCCGGGCGCCGGTTCCACCAAGGGCGCCAACTGGTTCCAGAAGCAAAAGAACGGCGACGGAACCGTTCTGTTCGGCTCGTCGGGTTCCACACAGTTCCCGTACCTGTTGGGCGATCCTCGGGTTCGCTACGAGTACAAGGATTGGAAGCCGGTTATGGCCACCGGCACCGGCGGCGTTGCCTATCTGCCCGCCAAGCTTGGCGGCAAATTCGACGGCTCCGCCAATAAACTCAAGGGCGAAAAGTTCATCTATGGATCGCAGGGCGCGACCCGTCTCGACCTCGTTCCGATCCTCGCATGGAAAATGCTCGGTCTCAGTGTCGAGCCCGTCTTCGGCATCAAAAGCCGCGGTGCCGGCCGCCTGATGTTCGAGCGCGGCGAAGCCAACATCGACTATCAGACGTCGTCCGCCTACCTGAAGAGCGTCGTCCCCTTGGTCAAGGACGGTAAAGCCGTCCCTATGATGACCTGGGGTTCCCTGGACTCTTCCGGCAAGATCGTCCGCGACCCGACGTTCCCGGACATTCCGACCTTCAAGGAGGTTTGCGAGAAAACCGACGGCTGCCGGCCGTCCGGTGAGCAATGGGACGCGTGGAAGGCATTCTTCATCGCGGGGTTCCCGGTGCAGAAGATCGCCTTCCTGCCGAAGGGCACTTCCCAGGACGTCGTCGACACCTTGACCGCCGGCTTCGCCAAGGTGAAGGGCCGCGCGGACTTCGAGAAGATTTCGGCAAAACGTCTCGGCAAATACCCGATGTTCGTCGGCAAGGACGCCCAGGCCGCGCTCGCCCGGGCCACCTCGGTTCCGGACTCGGCAAAGGCCTTCGTCAAGAAATGGCTCAAGGCCGACTACGGCGTCGAGCTGAAATAACCCTGACCGTGTGAATGGCGCCCCGCCCATTGGCGGGGCGCCTCACTCCTTGGGGAGGGGCTTGTTCGTGGATATTCTAGGCACCGTACTGCCGGCTTTAGGGGACGCCTTCGGACTCATTCTGCAGCCGAGCGTACTAATGTTTCTTGCCCTCGGCGTGGTCATGGGACTGGCCGTCGGCGTATTCCCGGGGCTTGGCGGTATCGCCGGTCTGTCCCTGGTTCTTCCTTTCATTTTCGGCATGGATACGGTCAGCGGCCTGGCCCTGATGGTCGGCATGGTCGCGGTGGTTCCGACGTCGGACACGTTCGCATCGGTCCTGATGGGTATTCCCGGCTCGTCCGCGTCCCAAGCGACGGTTTTGGATGGTTTCCCCCTGGCGCAGAAAGGCGAGGCCGCGCGGGCCCTCGCGGCGGCTTTCGCATCGTCATTGTTTGGCGGTCTGGTCGGCGCCCTGTTTCTGACTTTCTTCATTCTGATCGCCCGGCCCATCGTGCTGGCATTCGGCCTGCCCGAGATGCTGATGATTACGATTTTCGGCCTCTCGATGGTCGCCGTTCTCGCCGGCCGCGTGCCCTTGAAGGGCTTGGCCGCGGCCGGACTCGGCCTGTTGGTCGGCACCATCGGCGAAGCCGATGCCGGCGGCTCACTCCGAATGGCGACCTATGACATCGCCTACCTGACGGACGGATTGAAGCTCGTCATCGTCGGGCTCGGCATATTCGCCGTTCCCGAAATCGTCACTCTCCTGCGTCAGGACCAGTCGATCGCAAAAGACGCGGTCCTCGGCGCGGGCTGGCTGGACGGCGTCAGGGATTGGTGGCGAAACAAGATGCTGTCCGTCCGCTGCGCCGTCATCGGGGTCATCGTCGGCGTCATTCCGGGCCTCGGCGGCTCGGTGGTGGACTGGATCGCCTATGGTCATACGGTCCAGACCACCAGGGACAAGAGCAACTTCGGCAGCGGTGAAATCCGCGGAATTATCGGCCCGGAAAGCTCCAACAACGCCAAGGAGGGCGGCGGGCTCGTGCCGACCCTGATCTTCGGCATTCCGGGCTCCGGCTCCATGGCGGTGTTCATCGGCGCCGTCGCGCTCTTGGGATCGGGAGACCTCGAGGTCGGACCGCAAATGCTGTCCGCCAACTACCTCGACATCACCTATTCGATCGTCTGGCTCTTGGCCCTCGCCAACGTTGTCGGCACCGCCCTTTGCATCGGCCTGTCTCCGACCATCGCCAAGCTGACCACCATCAGGTTTACGCTGCTGGCGCCGTTCCTGTTCATGCTGATTTCGTTCGCGGCATTTCAGTCCGGTCAGAATCTGGCCGATCTGGTCGCGCTGTTTTCAATCGGGCTGCTGGGAATTTTTCTGCGCCGCTTCGATTGGTCGCGGCCCGCGTTTCTCATCGGGTTTGTCCTCTCCAACCCGGCGGAGACGTTCGCCAACCAGGCCTACCAGGTCGCCGCGTCCAAGTTCCGTGAGGGGATGGCATCGGGGATGGAATACCTGTTCGGTCCGATCGTCATCGTGCTGATCATCATTACCGCCATTTCGATCTATTTCGGTATTCGACAAGCGAAGGTGATCATGGCGGAAGGCGAGGTCAAGTCCGGCGGCAAGCGGGCGCCGGTCATCTTCATGGTGCTGGTCGGCTTCTACTTCGTCGCAAGCTTCTACAACGCCTCGCTGATCTCCGACCGCCTGATCACCGACAAGATCTTCCCCATGTTCGTGGCGAGCGTGGGCATGATCTGTGTGGCTGTCATGCTGCCGACGATGGCGCGGCGGCCGGCGACGGATACGATCTTCGCCGACCGGGAATCCGACGGCGGAGATTCTCCGCCGGTTCAAGGCCTCTGGCCGACGCTGGCGTGGTTCGGATTCCTGCTCATCCTCACATCTTTGGCCGGATTCATACTGGCGCTGCTGGTCTTCCTGCTGGTCTTCATGCGTTTCCGCGCCGGTTTGAATTGGACCAAAGCGGGCATCTACACGGTCTGCAGCATCGCCTTCATGATGTTTATGGCCTGGGTTCTGAATCGGGAATTCCCGCCTGGACTGTTGCAGCACTTTCTTGAGCTGCCTTGGCCATTGACCTGAGGCTGGGACCGATGAGCCAGACAGCAATTCCGTACCTGTTTATGAGAGGCGGCACCTCCCGCGGTCCCTACTTCAGGCGATCGGATTTGCCGGAGGATTTGGACGATCTGGCAAAAGTTCTCATCTCGGCCGTTGGCGCGGGGCATCCCATCAACATCGACGGCATCGGCGGCGGCGTCTCGGTAACCACCAAGGTGGTGATGCTCTCCAAGGCGGCGGACGACGACTGGGCGGATATCGATTACTTCTTCGGGCAGGTAGCCGTCGAAGAAGAACTGGTCGACTTCAAACCCACCTGCGGAAACATGCTTTCGGGCGTCGGACCGGCCGCTCTTGAAATGGGTCTCGTCCCCGCATCCGACGGTGAGACGCAGATCAAGATTCATGCGGTCAATACCGGTGCCCGGATCGTCGCGAATGTCCGCACGCCGGGCGGGGCTGTCACATATGAGGGCGATGCCCGGATTGACGGCGTTCCGGGCACCGCGGCGCCCATCGAGCTGAACTTCATGGACGTGGCCGGTTCATCCACCGGCGCCTTCTTGCCGACCGGAAACGCGATCGACGAGATTGACGGGATCGAGGTCACCTGCATGGATGTCGCCATGCCGCTGGTTATCGGCCGGGCATCCGACTTCGGCCTGACCGGCTATGAGACACGGGAAGAGTTGGACGGCAACAAGGATTTCTTCGCCCGTATGGAGGCGGTGCGTCTTCAAGCCGGCGAGAAAATGGGCATGGGAGACGTCGGCAAGTCGGTGACGCCGAAATTCGGCCTCCTCGCGCCGCCCAAGCAGGGCGGGACGGTCGCGGCCCGTTATTTCGATCCCTGGAAGACCCACCCGACGATGGCGGTGACCGGCTCGCAGTGCCTCGCCTCCTGCGCGCTCACGCCGGGGACGGTCGCCGAAGGTCTCTTCGACAGGCCTTCGGGCAGCCCGGTTGCGGTCGCCCTCGAACATCCGCTCGGCCTGATGGACGTCATCGTGGATTATTCGAACGATGACGGATTCTCGCTCAACTCGGCCGGAATTCTTCGCACGTCGCGGAAGCTGGCCGCCGGGGAGGTTTTCGTGCCGTCCGCGGTATGGGACGGCCGGTAGCTCCCCAGATCCCATGAGCATGGAAAATGAATTTGACGTCATCGTCGCCGGCGGCGGGAACGCGGGACTGTGCGCAGCTATCGCCGCTCGCCGCGAAGGGGCGAGTGTCCTCGTTCTCGAGGCGGCGTCCAAGTTCTATCGCGGCGGCAATA
The DNA here is from genome assembly GCA_964620095.1 of uncultured Rhodospirillaceae bacterium. Taxonomy (GTDB): domain Bacteria; phylum Pseudomonadota; class Alphaproteobacteria; order Rhodospirillales; family UBA2165; genus JAJDXO01. Next base: position 29,019 of record CAZUGT010000179.1, read on the forward strand.
CGCGCCACACTCGTAACATGCGGTGCGCTCACGACACGGCTACCGATACGCTGTCGGGGCCCTACACCGAAGAGGAATTCTACGACGATCTGATCCGGGTCACCGAGGGAAATACGGACGAAGAACTGGCACGGCTCATGATCTCCGAATCCAAGGAGATCCTGACCTGGATTGCCGAACAAGGGGTCAGGTTTCAGCCCTCGCTCGCGGGTACGCTGAGCCTGGGGCGGACGAACTCGTTCTTCCTGGGCGGCGGCCGGGGCATGTTGAATGCCCTCTACGCAACCGCCGAGGATCTCGGCGTCGAAATCCGCTACGAGGCGGAAGTTGTCGCCGTCGACGTTGAGGACGGCAAGTTTGCCTCGGCAACCTGCCGGAAGGACGGGCGGGACCACACGGTGCCGGCCCGCAGCTTCGTTGCCGCCTGCGGCGGGTTCGAATCCAACTTCGAGTGGCTCAAGGAAGGCTGGGGCGAGATTGCCGACAATTTCCTGATCCGCGGCACCGCCAACAACAAGGGCACCGTCCTGAAGATGTTGATGAACGCCGGAGTCAAAACCATCGGAGACCCCACCCAATGCCACGCGGTCGCCATCGATGCGCGGGCGCCGAAATATGACGGGGGAATCATCACCCGGCTGGATTGCGTCGTGTTCGGGATCGTGGTCAACCGGGAGGCCAAGCGCTTCTATGACGAGGGCGAAGACATTTGGCCCAAAAGGTACGCGGTCTGGGGGCGCCTGGTCGCGCAGCAGCCGGGACAGATTGCCTACATTATTTTCGACGCCCCCTCCTTGGAGCGCTTCATGCCCTCTCTCTACCCGCCCATCTCGGCACCGACCATGCGTGGGCTCGCCGAAGAGTTGGAACTGGACCCGGATGTTTTGGACCGGACGGTCTCGGAGTTCAACGCGGCGGTGCAGCCCGGCACGTTCGACTCGACCATTCTGGACGATTGCCGGACGGAGGGCCTCGCGCCTAACAAGACCCACTGGGCGCAGGAGATCGAGACGGCCCCGTTCTATGCCTACCCCGTCCGGCCCGGCATCACCTTCACCTACCTCTGCGCCAGGGTTAACCGGGAGGCTCGCATCCTGATGGAGAACGGCGCGCCGTCGGCCAACATGTTCGCAGCGGGCGAGATGATGGCGGGCAACGTCCTCGGCAAGGGTTATGCCGGCGGCATGGGGATGACCATCGGCAGCGTCTTCGGACGCATCGCCGGGCGGGAAGCAGCCCGGCTCGCGCACGGCAGTGCCGGGGTAAGGGGCGCCGCCGAATGAATGTGGTCACACCCAACCCTGACTCGCCCGTTCTGTCCGACCCGCTGGACGAAGCCGGGCGGCTGATGACCGTCTGCAATTCGTGCCGGTATTGCGAAGGCCTGTGCGCCGTCTTTCCGGCCATGGAATTGCGCCGCGACTTCTCCAAGGGCGACCTCAATTATCTGGCCAATTTGTGTCATGCCTGCGGCGGGTGCTACGTCGATTGCCAATTCTCCCCGCCCCACGAGTTCGAGGTCAACGTACCCAAGGTCATGGCGACGGTCCGGGCGAATTCCTACGCGGCTTACGCCTGGCCCAATTGGCTCGCGCCTTTGTTCAAGCGCAACGGATTGATGGTCAGCCTCATCGCGGCGGTCTCCGTCACCATCTTCATTCTGGGTTTCGTCGGCCGGCACGACCCCGGCGTTCTTTGGGCCGTCCATACAGGACCCGGCGCGTTCTACAAGCTGATGCCCCACAACACCATGGCGCTCATCTTCGGCGCCGTCTTCGTGTACGCGATCCTGGCGGCGATCCTGTCGCTCAGGAATTTCTGGCGGGACATCGGCAATTCCATCGGCTCCTTCGCCGAGCCCATCTCGTGGTGGCAGGCGGTGAAGGATGCCGGCTCGCTGCGCTATCTCGACGGCGGCGGGGTGGGCTGCTACGGCGAAAACGAGCGGCCGACCGACAAACGGCGACTCTACCACCACTTCACCTTCTACGGATTCCTGCTCTGCTTTGCCGCCACCTCCGTTGCGACGCTCTATCACTATCTCCTTGGCTTGGAAGCACCTTACCCCTGGTACGACCTCCCCGTAGTTCTAGGGACGCTCGGCGGTATCGGGCTGATCATCGGGCCCATCGGTCTTTTGGCCGAGAAATCGAAGCGCGATCCGGCGATGGTCGACCAAGATAAACTGGGAATGGATGTGGCCTTCCTGGTTGTGCTCCTGCTGACCAGCGTAACCGGCCTCCTGCTCCTGGTACTCCGGGAAACCCCGGCCATGGGCATCCTGCTGGCCCTGCACCTGGGTGTCGTTTTCGCCCTGTTTTTCACCATGCCCTACGGCAAGTTCATGCACGGCCTCTACCGGTTCATGGCCCTGGTCAGATACGCCAAGGAAATGCCTCGGGATTGACGCCACGCCATTCTCGAGTGCCCGAATGATCTCATCAAATTCCCTGTATTCTCCCTGGGTATCAGGAAAATCCACCGGAGACGAAATCGCATCAGGTTTCACCCACCGCCATTTTTTCCATGTGAACCGACGACCGGGAGACGGTCTCCCGAAAAGCCCCGGCGTCCGGGAGATAGGGAACGCCGGAGATGCCTGCGTGCCCGTCGGCGAGTGCGTTAGCCGGTTCTTCGGGATTCCGTGTAGTCGACCAGTGAATCTTGCACGAAACTCAAATGCCGGCCTGCGGCATTGCGTGCGCGTTCCGGGTCACCGGAAATGACGGCTTCGCAAATCTCCGCGTGCTGCGCCTTGAT
>CAZUGT010000180.1:0-1980 GCA_964620095.1 uncultured Rhodospirillaceae bacterium
GGATCGGCCGGGGCATCGTCCTCGATCTCGCCCGCCGGGGCTGGCCGGTGGTGGGGCTGGGGCTCGACAGCCGGCAGGTCGGGAGCGCCGCCGAAGGCGGGATCGACGGAACCCGCGGCGCGCTCGAAGCCGAAAACCTGATTGCCGAGATCATCGAGACGGACGTCAGCGATGCCGCCCAGGTGGAGGCGGCGGTGACGGCTGCGGCCTCGACTCACGGGCGGGTTCACGGGCTTGTCAACAACGCGGCGATCCGGCCCGTGGGTACCATCCTGGACACCGATGAACAGACCTTCGAGCGGACGGTCGCGGTCAACCTCAAGGGGCAGTTCCTCACCTGTAAGGCGGTGATCCCGCTGATGAAAGAGGCGGGCGGCGGATCAATCGTCAACGTGGGGTCCGGCGCCGGCTACGGGAAGCCCGGCATTCTCGCCTATTCGGCGAGCAAGGGCGGGGTCTTCGCCTTGTCCGCCGCCCTGGCCCATGATCACCGCGCCGACGGCATCCGGGTCAACGTGGTGGTGCCGGGACCGCAGACCGCGTCAGGCATGGTCGAGGAGATGTCGGCCGATGGCGATCCGCCGCCGCCCGCCACGGTTTCCGGCCGCGGGACCTCTCCGCGGGATGTCGCCAACGCGGTGGCCTTTCTGCTGTCGGACGAAGCCGAGCAGATGTCGGGCACCATCATCGATGTCGGCAGTGTCGCCGGCCAGGCAGGCGTACAACTCTAGGCGCGCCGCAACCAAACACCGCGTCCCGCAGGGCACTCCGAGACCCTGGATCTGCCTGCGCACCAAATCCCGGAGGTTGTCGGGGCCCCAATCAAGGCCAGCAACTATGGCTTGCATAACGAAGGCCGCGTCGGTCATAGTCGGGGCGGGCGATTTCGGCCCAAGCCATGACTTTCTCCGAGTCGGCGACCCGAGAGAATCACGAAGGGCCGAGATCATTGAGCTTAGTATTCGGTTGGGCTTTTGGACATGTCCGGAACCTGTCGTAACCGCGCTTTACCGAAGATCGGGGCGGCGGCCGCGCTCGCGCTATGGATGGCGTCGGGCGCCGCCGCTGCCGGCGACTATTACCTTCGGGTCGGCATCGGTCTCGACCGGCCGGGGAAGGCGGCGTTCACCGACAAGGATTGCTCCAGCACGGTTCCGGCTGCGCTCTACGGCTGCGGGACCGGCGGCGACGGCGCGCCCTACCGGTCCGCGGGCGGATTCGGGACGGTGCCCGCGGTCGAGCTCGGACCCGGCTATGGGGCCGGGGCGTTCCGCGTCGAGGCGCTGTTCGAATACCGGCCGCGATACACGTTCGAAGGCCGCGCCAATTTCCTCCCGCCGCATCGGCGCCAGGACGTATCGGCAAGGCTGTCGTCGGTGTCGGCCATGCTGGCCGGCTTTGTCGACCTGGCCGCGCTCGGGGCGCCGAAGGCCGGCCCGTTCGCGCCGTTCCTCGGTGCCGGGATCGGCGCGGCGCATAACCGGATAGGGGAGACCACGATGATCTTCCCGGCCACGACCACCACCGTGCCGGGCGGAAGCAAGACGGGGCCGGCATGGATGGCGACCGCGGGGCTCGCGATGGCGCTGGACGACCGCCTGACCCTTGACCTGGCCTGGCGCTACAGCGACCTTGGCGAGGTCCGCACGCCGCGGGGTCCCGGCCGCGTGGTCTGGCACGATGGGAGCCGGATTCGGCCACTCGATCTGGCGCCGACCCGGGCGAGACTCCGGGGCCACGGCGTGCGCCTGTCGCTGCGGTATTCGTTCTGAGGCGGCCGCCCGTGGCGCCGGGCGGGGTTCCATCTTATCTCCTACGACTTGGACCGCTTGAATCGCATCAGGTTATATTCGGGCTCGACGATCTTCATCCCGTTGAGGAAAGCCTCCACGTCATCCATCGATCGTTTGCCTGAGCAATCCCGAAACCGGACTATCGTGTCGTAGTATTCGCCGACAGGGGTGGGTTTGTTGGTATCCC
>CAZUGT010000181.1:0-14193 GCA_964620095.1 uncultured Rhodospirillaceae bacterium
CACCTATTCCCTCCCCCCTACGAGGGGGAGGGTCAGGGAGGGGGGGGTCCTGGACACCCCGACGCCAAAATGCTCCGTCGCCGGGCGGCTCTTTTTTTTTGCGTTTTTTGCGTTTTTTGCGCAAAAACAGCGTCCGGACGCGATGCGCTTCGCTCTAACCTGTTGAAATATGGTAATTTGTGGAATCGGGACCAAACGGGCCGGGGATCGAATTATTTTGCGCTTTTCGCGATCCGATGCCTAGAACTTCCGGTCCTGGACCAGTTCCTCGCTCATCCTGCCCTGGCGGAGGTACTGGCCCAGCAGGTGCATCAGCGCCTGATGGGTATCCTCGATCACCCCGTAATTGTCGGCATCCACGTGCAGGTTGACGTCGGCCAGCCCGGCCGACCGGCCGCCGGAGAACCCGGTCATGGAGATGACCTTGAGCCCGTTGTCCTTGGCCCACTGGACGGCGCGCACGATATTTTCGGAATCTCCGGATGAACTGACCGTGATCAGCGCATCCCCCGCCCCGGCATCGAGGGACAGCTGGCGGGAAAACACCTCGGCATAGTCGATGTCGTTCGCGATCGCCGTGATCACCGGGATGTTCGCCGTCAGGGAATGAACATGGGGAAGCAGGCCCGTATCCTGCGCCAGGAGTTTGCCGTGATCGGCGACCAGATGGTTGGCGATGGCCGCCGAGCCGCCGTTGCCGCACACCCACAGCGTCCCGCCCCTTTCGTGTACATCCGAGAGAATATCCGCCGCTTCGGCGAGTTTGGCGCGGTCGACGCTGTCCGCCGCCTTCCGCCATTCGGCGAAATAGGCGTCGGCATAACTTCCGATATCGGAGAACTTCCTGTCGGGAAACGTCATGGGCGGTGTGTACCCCGATTGGCCGGCTTCATCAACGGCTGCTTCAACGCCGGCCTCACCTCCTGGCGTCCGTCACCGTCACCAGCAGCGCCGCGCCGACGGCGAAGAACACGATGATGGTCGCCATGCCCCAGCGCTGGCTTTCGGTCAGCGCGGTGACGAGGCCGAACAGGAACGGCCCCAGAAACGCGGTCGCCTTGCCGGAAAAGGCGTAAAGGCCGAACATTTCCGTCCGCATGCCCTCCGGCGCCAGGTGCGCCATCATCGACCGGCTGGCCGCCTGCGCCGGCCCGACGAACAGGCCGAGCACCGCGCCCAGGACCAGAAACAGGGTCTTGTCGGTGACCGCCAGCACGACCGCGCCGGTGACGATCAGGCCGGCGAGCGAAATCAGGATAGTCCGCTTGGGCCCGATCCAATCGTCGATCCAGGCAAACGCCGCCGCGCCCAGGCCCGCCGTTACGTTGATGGCGACGGCGAATTGCAGGACCTCGGCGGTGCTCATCCCGAAGGCGCCGGCGGCGAACACGCCGCCCATGGCGAACAGGGTCACGAGGCCGTCATTGTAGATCAGCCGGGCGATGAGGAACCGGAGGATGTCTCCGTATTCCCCGACGCGCTTGAGGGTCGTCCACAGCAGCGCGAGCCCCTCCCGCACGGCCCGGCCCATGGGCAGCCCCTGCGCCGGCACATCCGGCGTAAACAGAAACAGGGGAATGGAAAACACCCCGAACCATACGGCGACGAGCACGGAGGTCGCCCGGATCTGGTCGATGGAAGAGGTATCGAAACCGGCAAGGATCACCACCAGACAGCCGATCCCGCCGACATAGCCGAGCCCCCACGCCCATCCGGAGACCCGGCCGATCCTCGCCTTGGGCGCCAGGTCCGGCAGCATGGCGTTGTAGAAGACGATCGCCATTTCGAAGCCGATATTGGCGAGCACCACGAGGCTGAGCGCCGCCAGAACGAACGCGGCGTCGGGCTCGATGAACCACAACAGCGCGGTCGCGGCGACCGACAGATAGGTAAAGCCGAAGATCCACGGCTTTCGCCGCCCGCCCTTGTCGGCTATGGCGCCCAGGATCGGCGCCAGGACGGCGATGGCCAGGCCGGAGGCCGAAATGGCGAAGCCCCACTGGGCGGTGCCGGATACCTCGTCGACGGCGACCGACTTGGCGAAGTAGGTGGCGAAAACGAAGGTGATGATGATCGTGGTGAAGGCCGAGTTGGCCCAATCGTAGAAACACCAGGCGGCGACACCGCGTTTGTCGGCGGGGGAAACCGGTCCTGTTCCGCTCTGATCAGCCATCGGACCACTCTACCCCGGCTGGGCGATGGCCGCCAGATGGCGGCTCGCCACGGCGAGCATGGAGAGATCGACGCTTTCCGCCGATTCGAGCTCGGCCAGCATCATTCGGGTCTGGTTCATCGCCGCGCCATGGCTGCCGGTCCAGTCGGCAAGCGCCTCATCGGGCTTCAGCCCGCCGCCCTTCCTGCCGTTCCGGCCGTTGACGATATTGAGCGTGATGCCCTTCTGGTGCGCATAGAGCTCTTCGATCACCGCGTCCGCCGCCAGTTTCTGCCAGTGGCTGTCGGCGGGAAGCCTCTCCGCCTGATGGCGGAGCCAGCCGAGGCCGAAATTCTCGCCGATCCGGAAGTACAGTTCGGCCACCCGCCCCGCCGCCTGTTTGCAGCTCCGCGACGCGCGAACGATGTCGAGGGCCGAGACCAGCAGCAGCAGATAGGCGGCCCGGCGGGCGAGGTCCTTCGGAATGCCCTCCGAGCGGTAGCGCTCGACGCGGAAACCGATCCGTTCGGTCACCTCCGCCGGAACGATCTCTTCGATCTCCGCCGCCAGGGCCTCGATGGGGCCGGCGAATTCGCCGACGATTTCGCCGACGTCGATGGGCCGGGCGGCATTCCTCAGCAGCCACAGGGTGGCCCGCTCGATGAGCTGGTTGACGTCGAGCATCAAGGTCATCTGGATCCGCGCCGACACCTTGTTGTCCAGCGCTTCGATCCGGTCCCAGACCGCCGCAATGCCGAAGGAGTCGCGCACCGCGAGGAACGCCCGGGCGATTTCGGCAACGCCGGCGCCGGTCTTCTCCATCATGTTGATGACGAACGAGCCGCCGACCCGGTTAAGCAGGTCGTTGGTGACGATGGTGGCGATGAGCTCGCGGCGCAGCTGGTGACCGCAGATTTCGGCCCGGTACGTCTTCCGGAGCGGGGTCGGGAAGTAATTGATCAGGTCGTCCTGAAGTTCCGGCGCATCCGGCAGGTCGCTGGCCAGGATCTCGTCATAGACCCAGAGCTTGGCGTAGCTCAGCACGACCGAAATTTCGGGCCGGGTAAGCCCGATACGCGCCCGTTCGCGCTCGTTCAGCGCCTCGTCATCGGGCAGGAACTCCACCTCCCGGTTGAGCCCGGCCTCTTTCTCGACGGTCCGGATCAGGCGTATCTGGAGATCCAGCAAATCGGCGCCGACCGTCCGGAACATGGTGATCGCCTGGGTCTGCAGGTAGTTGTCCCGCAGCACGAGTTCGGCGACCTCGCCGGTCATTCTCTCCAGCAGCTTGTTGCGCGCCGCCTGGGTGAGTTTGCCCTTGGCAACCGCGGAATCCAGCAGGATCTTGATGTTCACCTCGTGATCCGAGCAGTCGACGCCGGCCGAATTGTCGATGAAGTCCGCATTGAGCCGTCCATCCTTCAGCGCGTACTCGATTCGTCCCAACTGGGTGACGCCGAGATTGGCGCCCTCGCCGACGACCCGGCAGTTCAGCTCCCGGGCATCGATCCGAACCGCGTCATTGGCCCGGTCGCCGGCGGCGGCGTGCTCCTCGTCGGACGATTTGACGAAGGTCCCGATGCCGCCGAACCACAGAAGCTCGACCTCGGACCGGAGGATTGCCTGGATCATCTCGTTGGGCGTGACCTGGGATTTGGAAATTCCCAGGGCATTGCGGATTTCGGCGGTGAGGGAGATGGATTTCGCACTCCGCTCGAAGACGCCGCCGCCCTTCGAGATGAGCTTCTTGTCATAGTCCGTCCAGGACGAGCGGGCGAGCTTGAACAGCCGCTTGCGTTCGGCGATGGATTTCGCCGGATCGGGATCGGGATCGACGAAAATGTGCATATGGTTGAACGCCGCGATCAGCTTCATGTGCTTGCTGAGCAGCATGCCGTTGCCGAACACGTCTCCCGACATGTCGCCGACCCCGGCGCAGGTGAAGTCCTCGGCCTGAATGTCCTTCCCCGCCTCGCGGAAGTGCCGCTTGACCGATTCCCAGGCGCCGCGGGCCGTGATGCCCATCTTCTTGTGGTCGTAGCCGACGCTGCCGCCCGACGCATAGGCATCGCCGAGCCAGAAGCCGTAATCCATGGCGACACCGTTGGCGATATCCGAGAACGTCGCGGTTCCCTTGTCGGCGGCGACCACCAGATAGGGATCGTCGCCGTCGGCGCGCACCACGCGCCCGGGCGGGACGATCCCCCGCTCGGCGATATTGTCGGTGATGTCGAGGAGGCCCGACATGAAGGTCTTGTAGCAGGCGATGCCTTCCTCGATGAACGCCTCGCGGCCGCCGCCGGCGGGCGGGCGCTTGACGACGAATCCGCCCTTCGACCCGACCGGCACGATGACCGTGTTCTTGACCATCTGGGCCTTCATCAGGCCGAGAATCTCGGTCCGGGAATCTTCCGGCCGGTCGGACCAGCGCAGGCCGCCGCGGGCGACCATGCCGCCGCGCAGGTGGACCGCCTCGAGGCGCGGCGAATAGACGAAAATCTCGCGCAGCGGCCGGGGCAGCGGCAGTTCGTCGATGGCCCGGGAATCGTATTTGATGGAGATGTACGGCTTGGGCTGGCCTTCGGCGTCATATTGATAGAAATTGGTGCGGAGCGCCGCCTCGACCAGGTTGACGAAGCGCCGGAGGATGCGGTCTTCGTCGGCGCTCGCCACCTCGTCCAGCCGGCCCATGATGTCCCGCTTGAGCCCGGCCAGCCTCCGGGCCCGGCCCTTTTCCCGGTCCGGATCGAATTTGGCCTGGAACAGCCTGACGATGCGTTCGGCGATCGCCGGGTTGTTGCGCAGCGTCGCCACCATGTAATCCTGGGAAAACGGAATGGCGGCCTGCCGGAGGTATTTGGCGAACGCCCGGAGGACGCTGATTTCCCGCCAGGTCAGCTTGGCGGTCAGAACCAGCGCATTGAAACCGTCGGACTCCATCTCGCCGTTCCAGATGCGGCGGAACGCCTCGTGGAATATCTCCCGGGTGGCGTCCAGGTCCACCTTGTCCGTATCGCGCGCCACCAGGCCGAAATCATGCAGCATGACCAATCCGAGATCATCGTGCCCGACCTCGATGTTATGGGGCACCTCGTCGATCACCTTGAGGCCCATATCCTCGAGCATCGGCAGGACGTCCGACAGCGGCAACGGCTCCCTGGGATGGAAAACCTTGAACCTGACCTCGTTGTCGGCGGCGCCCTCGGGCCGGTAGAAATTCAGGTTCAAGTCGCTTCGCTGCACCACGTGCTGGAGCAGCTCGATGTCGGAGAGCGCCGTTTCGGCGTCGAACTTCTCCGTATAGCTTGCCGGAAACGCATTGCCGTAGGTGCCGAGCAGCTGGAAGCCGCGTTCCTCGCCATGGCTGTCCACCAGCGCCGCGCGCAAATGATCCGACCAGGACCGGGAGGCCGACGAAAGCTCGGCCTCGACCGCTTCGTGGTCGTAGCGGGGCTTTTTCCCCGGCGGCGTCGTGATGATGACGTGCAGCCGGGCCAGGGGCGAATCGCCGATTTCGGTGTTGAACCCGCTGACTTCGCCGTCGAACGCCCGGCACAAAATCCGCTGAACCTGGACCCCGAGGCCGGTCGTGTAGCGTTCACGCGGGATGTAGACCAGGCACGAGACGAACCGGGTGAAGTCGTCCTGGCGGACGAACAGGGCGACCCGCTGGCGTTCCTGCAATTGGAGGATGCCCATGGAAATTTCCATGAGATCCTTGTCGCGAATCTGGAACAATTCGTCCCGGGGATAGGTCTCCAGAATGTGCATCAACGCCTTGCCGGCGTGGCCGGTCGCCGGCAGGCCGGCCTTGGCGACGGTCTTGTCCAGTTTGCGGCGCAGGAGCGGAATGCCGCGCGGGCTCGACGAATAGGCGACGGAGGTGAACAGGCCGACGAACAGGCGCTCGCCGGCCACCTTGCCGTTGTCGTCGAACCGTTTGATCCCGATGGCGTCGAGGCGTACCGGCCGGTGCACGGTCGCCCGCGAGTCGGCCTTTGAAACCACCACCGGATCGGGCCGCCGGACGAACCGGCGGATGTCCGCCGGCATCTTGTCGAGATGGCGCAGCTCGTTGAACACCAGACGGCCGGAATCCCGCAGGATGCCGAGACCCGTCCTGCGGTTGACCGAGACCTTGGCGTTGGCGCCCGAGCCCTTGAAATCGTAATCCCGATACCCCAGGAAGGTGAAATTGTCGTCGTGCAGCCATTGCAGGAAATCCTGCGCCTCGGCCACCTCGGCCGCGGCGCCCTCGGCGTAGCGAAGCTTCATCTCGTCGATGACCTCGCGAATCCGCCGCCGCATGTGATGCCAGTCCTCGACCGCGCTGCGGACGTCCCGGAGCACCACCGACACGGTTTTCTCGATGGCCGCCAGGTGCTTCGGATCGCGCTGCCGGGTGATCTCAAAGGACATGAAGGCTTCGCGCAGCACGTTGTCGCCGGTTTCCTCGTGGGGCAGCAGAGCCTTGAGGTTGCCGCCGCCGTCCCGCCGGACCGAAAGTACGGGGTGGATGACCAAATGCACCTCGATCCCCTGCCGCGAGAGCTCGGAGGTCACCGAATCGACCAGGAACGGCATGTCGTCGTTGACGATTTCGACGACCGTGTGAGCGCTGTTCCAGCCGTCCTTCGCCGGATCCGGGTTGTAGACCCGGAGCTTCATCTCCCGCCGCCGGCGCTTGGCGCCCAAAGAGCATATCGACCTGGCCGAGCCGGCCATGTTCGCCGCGCCCCGTCCGCTCAGGTCGGGCAGGGAAATGTGGGCGTAAAAGCTCCGCGTGAAGTCGGCGACCATCCGGCGGTTGCGCCCCTTGAGCGCCCCGACCGCTTCCCGCAACAGGGCCGCGCGCCGCCTATCGGTGGATGTGCTCACGATCGTCCTCCGGGTCCGTTTCCGCCAAGCCGCCCCAATGGCCGTGTTCCGGCTCGAAATTGGAGGGCAAACGCCCCGATTCAACAGGTGTTTTCAAAACCATAATGCATCGCAGGCGGGGTTGAAACTTTCATGACGCCGGCGCGGCTGGCGGATTGCCGGAACGGCGCCGCGGCCTCGCCCGGGCCGGCTCAGCCGCAGCTGAGATCGAACGCCGCCAGCCCCTCGTCGAGATAGTCCGGCAACAGGGGCATGCCGAGAAGATACTCCGCGGTCCGGTCGTTGTGCTCGTCGGTCGCCATGCGCAGCGCCTCGTCCCAGTCCTCGGCGGTGAAGTCGCCGCGGCCCACCCAGGCCAGCGCCACGATCTGGCACTGGTCGTCATGGCTCATGGCGTTGATCCACGCCTTGATTTCATCCTCGGTGGAATCGGCGGTCTCTTCGTGATGGTGAGCGTCGGAAATGTCTTCGATGTTGTCGATGTGCTCTTCCGGCTCGTCGGCCTCGTACTCGTCCTCGCCGATGGGCGTTTGGGACTCGAACTCCCGCGCCTTGGCGACGATGAAACACACTTTTTCGATATCGATTTCCAACATGGGCGTACTCCGAAACCTTGTCCCCCTATTGTCCCGGACCGGGGTCCGGCAAGCCTTGACGAACGTCAACCCTCCTCGATGCCGTCCGGCGCGTAGACCCGGACGGCATTGCCGTGGAGCATGCTCCGCTGGTCGGCTTCGCTGAATCCGGCCAGCGCTTGGCGGAACGCGCCGATCAACGGCCCGTACCCGGTCCACAATTTCTCGATCGGAAAGTTGCTGCCGTAGATGCAGCGCCCGGCGCCGAATATCTCCACCGTTTGGGGCACGATTTCCCCGATGAAGGCGGGATCGTTGCGGCGGATGAACGTCCCGAGGCCCGACAGCTTGTTCATGACGTTGGGCTCATCGGCGAGCCGCTTCATGCCGTCCCGCCACGCCGCCATGCCCGCCCGGGAGGCATCGTCCGGCATGCCGCAATGCTGCAGCACCATGGTGGTCTCCGGGAAGTCGGCGGCCAGCCGGGCCGCATCCTCCATCTGGGAGGCGAACACCTGCAACTCGAACATCAATCCATGGGTTTGCATGTGGGCGAAGCCGCGGCGCCACGACGCATCGTTCATCACGTCCGGGCGCGGCTGAAACCGGCAAAGCTCGTTTTCGTGCCAATGAAGCTGCTGGCGGACCCCGCGCACCCGGGGAATCCCGGCGAGCGCCTCGAGGGTTTGGTCCACGTCTTCGGCGTGAAAATCGGCGAAGCCGACGATGGCGTTGGGCCACCCGGACGCATCGGCCACCGACTGGACCCATCGGGACTCGTCGACCGCACGCCCGGCCGGCCAGTTGGCCTGCACATAGACCGAGCCCGCCACCCCGTGGCCTTCGAGATCGGCGCGGAACTCGTCGATGGGATAATCCCGCTTGATCGGCGTGTAATCGCCGAAAATGCGCGGCTCGTTGGGGCCGTTGAGCCACGGCAGATCGGCCTGGCGCCAGATGTGGTGGTGGGCGTCGATTGCCGGAATCATCCCGTTCTTCCCCGTCTAGCCGTCCGCCACCCGGATGACCGCGCGGCCGGTCACGTCGCCGGCCTCCACCAGGTCATGGAGTTCGTTGGCCTCCTCCATGGGCCGGATTTCGGTCACCAGGGGCCACACCTCGCCCCGGCCCGCCAATTCGAGGGCGCTCGCCAGTTCGCCCTTGGTGCAGAACCGGCTGCCCAGCACCTCCCGCTCGCCGGCGAGGAACGACATGGCGTTGACCTCGAAATCCTGTCCGGCGCCGCCGAGGGTGACGAGACGCCCGCCGACGCCGAGGCACTTGAACCCCGCCTCCAGCGTCCCGCGCGACGAGACATAGTCGATGGCCACATCGGCGCCGCCGCCCGAAATCTCGATGATCGCCTCGACCACATCGTTGCGGCCGCCGTCGATGCAGATCTCGGCGCCGGCCTTTTCGCAGGCGGCGAATTTTTCGGGCTTGGTGTCGACGGCGATCACCCGGGCATTGGCGTAGGCCCCCATCATCACCTGATGGATGCCGACCCCGCCGCCGGCGCCGAACACCGCGACCCACTCGCCGGGCCGGACCCGGGCGCGGCGCAGCACCTTGACCGGCGTCGCCAGGGCGTCGGCGGCCACGCCGGCTTCCGCCGGGCGCGCCTTGTAGTCGAGGCTTTCGGGAAACTTCACGAAGGACCGCGCCGGCAGCTTGATGTATTCGGCATAGCCGCCGTCGACCGCGCGGCCGATGACGCCGGGCGAGTTTTCGCACAGGCTCTCCCTGTCGGCGAGGCACCAGCGGCAATGTCCGCAGGTGAGATAGAAATGCGCCGTGACCCCGTCGCCGACGGACAGGCCGTAATCGTGGCCGGGCCCGATCTCGACGATCTCGGCGGCGATTTCATGGCCGATGATCAGCGGCCAGTTGGCCGGCACCCGCCCCGCCTTGACGTGCTGGATGGTCAGCCCCGCGCCGCAGGTGATCACCCGCGCGACCGCCTCGCCCGGCCCGGCCACCGGGTCCGGCACCTCCTTGAGATCGAACGGCCGGTTGGGGCCTTCCAGGACCAGCGCCTTCATGCAATGCCTCCCTTGGTTCCATGAATTGTTATCGGGTCTTTCGCCCAATTAGACCAGATACGGGCGGCCAGAAAAGTCAAAATAAGAAAAGCCGAAAATCGCCGATGGGCCGGTCCGGCATGGACTGTTCGGCGGCCGGGCGCGCGGACGCTTTCCCGCCCCCGTTGCCGCCCAGTGGAACGGCGCACCGCAACGTTTGCCGCGCCCTGAAGAGTCGGCTAAAGATAATCGCAATCCTGGAGACGCAGGGCACCTTCGTCGGTTCCCCCCGGCCAGGAGGAAGACAAGCGAACAAACGAATTCTATGGAGAGGCTTACGATGACTATCAAACAGACGCTGGCCGCCACGGCTGCATTCGCCGTTTTGGCGCTGCCTTTTGCCGCACAGGCCGGACCGAAAGCCGAGGTTCTTCACTGGTGGACCTCCGGCGGCGAGTCCAAGGCCGTCAAGTCGTTGATGGAAGAGTTCAAATCGAACGGCGGCACCTGGACCGACATGCCGGTCGCCGGCGGCGGCGGCGACGCGGCGATGACCGCGCTGAAGGCCCGCGTCCTGTCGGGCAATCCGCCGACCGCGGTGCAACTGAAGGGCCCGAGCATCCAGGAATGGGCCGAGGAAGGCGCGCTCGGCGATCTCAACGATGTCGGCGTCGCAGAGAAATGGGACGACGTGCTGCCGGCACAGATTGCCGACGTGATGAAATTCAAGGGCCGCTACGTGGCCACGCCCGTGAACGTCCACCGGGTCGACTGGATTTGGGCCAACCCGCAGGTTTTGGCCAAGGCCGGCGTCTCCATGCCGACCACCTGGGACCAGTTCAACGCGGCGGCGGACAAGCTCAAATCCATGGGCATCACCCCGTTGGCCCACGGCGGACAGTCGTGGCAGGACGCCACCGTTTTCGAAACCGTGGTTCTCGGCCTGGGCGGCAACGAATTCTACAAGAAGGCGCTGGTCGATCTGGATATGAAGGCGCTCAACAGCCCGACCATGGTCAAGGTCTTCGATCAGATGCGCCGCTTGAGAGGCTACGTTGACGACAACTTCTCCGGCCGCGACTGGAACCTGGCGACGGCCATGGTGATGAAAGGCGAGGCGGCCTTCCAGATCATGGGCGACTGGGCCAAGGGCGAATTCCTGGCGGCGGGCGAGAAGCCGGGCACCGACTTCCTGTGCTCGCCGACGCCCGGCAGTGGTTATCTCTTCAACGTCGACAGCTTCGCCATGTTCAACGTGAAGGGAGACGACAACCTCGCCGGCCAGAGGCTGCTGGCCAAGCTGATCGTCGGCCCGGGCTTCCAGAAGACCTTCAACCTGATCAAGGGGTCGATCCCGGCGCGTCTCGGCGTCTCGCTGGGCGAGTTCGACTACTGCGCCCATCGCTCGGCCTACGACATGGAGGCGACGGGCCAGTCCGGCGGCCTGCTGCCCAGCTACGCCCATGGGATGGCGGTCCGCGGCGCCCAAGCCGGGGCCATCACGGATGTCGTGACCAAGCACTTCAACTCGGACATGTCCTCGGCGGATGCCGCCAAGGCCCTGGCCGAGGCCGTCCAGCGGTCGCTGTAGAACCGGTTTCCGGGTCCGCCTGCCCGCTCCGGACGGGCGGGCCCGGCAACCATCCGTCAGGGGCCGGATCGCATGGTCAGGTGGCTGCAGCTAAGCCTGCCGCGGATCGTAATGGCGCCGTCGCTCGCCGCGGTCGCCGTGTTCGTCTATGGGTTCATCATCTGGACCGCCTATATCTCGATGACCCCGTCGCGGCTGCTGCCGCGCTACGACTTCGACGGTCTGTCCCAATACGTCAGATTGTGGAGCACGCCCCGGTGGTACGTGGCGCTCGAGAATCTGTTCGTCTTCTCGGCGCTGTTCATCATCATCTGCATGGTGCTCGGGCTCCTGCTGGCCGTCCTGCTCGATCAGAAGATTCGGGCCCAGGGAGCGATCCGGACCGTCTATCTCTATCCGATGGCGCTGTCGTTCGTGGTGACGGGGACGGCGTGGAAGTGGATTCTGAACCCCGGGCTCGGGATCGAAAAGCTGGTCCGCGATCTGGGCTTCGAGAATTTCGAGTTCAACTGGCTGGTCGATCCGGACATGGCGATCTTCACCATCGTCATCGCCGGGGTGTGGCAATCCACCGGCTTCGTGATGGCCATGTTCCTCGCCGGGCTGAGATCCATCGACCAGGAGATCATCAAGGCCGCTCAGATGGACGGCGCCGGCCTGCCGAGGATCTATCTCGGCATCATAATCCCGTCCATGCGGCCGGTGTTCCTGAGCACCTTCGTGGTTCTCGGCCATCTGGCCATCAAGAGTTTCGATCTGGTCGTGGTGCTGACCGGCGGCGGGCCGGGCACCGCGACCGATATGCCGGCCACCTTCATGTACGCCATGGCCTTTCAGCGCGGCCGGATCGGAATATCCGCGGCCAGCGCGACGATCATGCTGATGACCGTCATGGCGGTCATCGTGCCCTACCTTTACTCCGAACTGCGGAAGAAGCCCCATGAATGATCATGCGGGCGCTCAGGGCTTCGCCATCGGCGGCGCCAATAGGACGGGGCAGTTGGCCGGCCGCGCGGTCATTTACCTCGTCCTCGGGCTGTTCGTCCTGTATTTCCTGGCCCCGCTTTACGTCATGGTCGTCACGTCCTTGAAGACCCTCGACGATATCCGGCTCGGCGGGCTGATGAGCCTGCCGGCGGAGGCGACGCTGGCGCCGTGGCTCAAGGCCTGGAGTTCAGCCTGCGTGGGTATTCAGTGCGAGGGGCTCCGGGGCTTTTTCTGGAATTCGGTTCAGATGACGGTGCCCGCGGTGATCATCTCGACGCTGCTCGGCGCCTTGAACGGCTATGTGCTGACCAAATGGAAATTCCCGGGCGCCAACCTGGTCTTCGCGCTGATGCTGTTCGGCTGCTTCATTCCGTTCCAGGTGGTTCTGATGCCGATGGCGCGGACGCTTGGTTTCCTGGGTCTCGCCGGAACCGTTCCCGGCCTGATCCTGGTCCACGTGGTCTACGGCCTCGGCTTCACGACCCTGTTTTTCCGCAATTACTACGTCAGCATTCCCGATGAGCTGATCAAGGCGGCGACCATCGACGGCGCCGGATTCTTCACCATCTTCTTCCGGATCATGCTGCCGTTGTCGATCCCGATCATCGTGGTCACCGTGATCTGGCAGTTCACGCAGATCTGGAACGACTTCCTCTTCGGGGTGTCGTTTTCCGCCGGCGGCGGCCAGCCGATCACGGTGGCCCTGAACAACATCGTCAATTCGTCGACCGGGGTGAAGGAATACAATCTGGATATGGCCTCGGCGATAATCACCGGGCTGCCGACCCTGCTGGTTTACGTGCTGGCGGGGCGGTACTTCATCCGCGGCCTGACCGCCGGCGCGGTGAAAGGTTAGAAACATGGCGTCACTCACAATCCGCAACGTGGTGAAACGGTTCGGCGAGAACGAGGTCCTGAAGAATATCGATTTCGCCATAGATGACGGCGAGTTCATGGTGCTGGTCGGCCCGTCGGGATGCGGCAAGTCGACCCTGCTCAATATCATCGCCGGGCTGGAGAGCGCTTCCGGCGGCGAGATCCTCATCGGCGACAATCCGGTCGGCAACGTTCATCCCAAGGACCGGGATATCGCCATGGTGTTCCAGTCCTATGCGCTCTATCCGAACATGACGGTCCGCAACAACATCACTTTCGGCATGCGGGTCCGCAAAACCCCGGCGGCCGAGATCGACGAGGCGCTCAACCGGGTCGCCGACCTGCTGCGGATATCGCCGCTCCTCGACCGCAAGCCCAGCCAACTGTCCGGCGGCCAGCGTCAGCGGGTCGCCATGGGCCGGGCCCTGGTCCGCGACCCGAAGATCTTCCTGTTCGACGAACCGCTCTCCAACCTCGACGCCAAGCTGCGGGTCGAAATGCGCACCGAAATCAAGAAACTTCATCAGCGGCTGGGCACCACCATCGTCTACGTCACGCACGATCAGATCGAGGCGATCACCCTGGCGACGCGCATCGCCGTCATGAAGGACGGGATCGTTCAGCAACTGGATACGCCCCAGGCGATTTACGACACGCCGTCGAACGCCTTTGTCGCGGGTTTCATGGGTTCGCCGTCGATGAACCTGATTCCGGCCAGACTGGCGGAGAACGACGGGGCCCTGAGCGTGCAGGTCAACCGGAACGGCGACGGCCCATTGAATTTCTCCCTGCCCGCCGCCGAGGAGCGCCTGCGCGCCAAGGCGGGCGCGCCGGTTCTGCTCGGCTTGCGGCCCGAGGCGTTCAGCGACCGCCGGCCCGGAGACGGCCAAGGGCCGGTTCTGGACCATTTTTCCGCCACCGTCGACATGACGGAGCCGACAGGGCCCGACATGCTGGCGATGATTACCCTGAGCGGCGTCGAGGTGACGGCCCGGCTGCCGGCCGCCGCGGAGGTCAGGACCGGCTCGGCCCGCGGATTTTCCGTCGATATGTCCAAGGCCGTACTGTTCGACCCGGAAACCGGCGAGCGGATCTAGGGTCTGTACTCAATTA
>CAZUGT010000182.1:0-5218 GCA_964620095.1 uncultured Rhodospirillaceae bacterium
ACAGGCCGGGCTTCATCGGGGCGCTGGGCACCACGCTGGGGGATGCGGGCATCAACATCGCGACCTTCCATCTCGGTCGTTCGGCGCCGGGCGGGGACGCCATCTCGCTGATCGAGGTGGACGGCGGTGTCGGCGAAGACGAGGTCAACGCGGTCAAGGCGCTGCCGCAGGTCAAACGGGCCGCCGCGCTGGCGTTCTAGAGCCGATTATGATTTGCCGGAATCGCTTTGCGATGCCGGCAATCCATGTGAATCGGCTCTACACTATTGAAATAGATCGGAGTCGCATGTTTTGACCAAACCGCG
The DNA here is from genome assembly GCA_964620095.1 of uncultured Rhodospirillaceae bacterium. Taxonomy (GTDB): domain Bacteria; phylum Pseudomonadota; class Alphaproteobacteria; order Rhodospirillales; family UBA2165; genus JAJDXO01. The sequence goes on from CAZUGT010000182.1 coordinate 306, forward strand.
CCGTGGTTCCGTCAAAACATGACCCGATCTAGGCGCACCTGCCCCCGGGGCCTGTGTCCGCTTCCTGAACTGAAGCGGACGTTCACTGATGCACAACCGCCGAGGCGTCCGGAAAACGACTCGCGTTAATTCCGCTAAGTTTCAGACCGGCTGGCTTTTGTCCACCTGCCGGTAAGCGAACTGGTGCCAGGCGACATAGATTACGGCAATCACGGTGACGGGCCAATGCACCAGCGGTGCGACGTAGATCAGGCCCAGGGCAAGGACGAGCCGGGTTGCGATCTCCCAACTTGGCAACCGGCGTTGATCGAAGGCGATGACCGCGCTTGAGATGAGATAGATGAACAGCAGCAACCGGACCATGATCGAAATGAAGTCGGGCCAATTGAAGGACTGACCGTCGGGAAATGCATCCGGCACCAATAGCAGTATCGGATAGTAGGCGAAGACGAACGGCACGGCGAACTTCACCAGGCCCACCCGCATGGCGGTCACAGCCGTCTTGACGGGGGCACCCTGCGCAATCGATGCGGCGGCATACGCCGCCACCGCCACGGGTGGCGTGATCGACGACGCGACACCGTAGTAAAGAACGAACAAATGCGCGACCAACAACGACAAGCCCAGATCCTGCATCGCCGGGCCTAGGATCAGAACGATGGTCAGGTAGGCGGGCAAGGTCGGCATGCCCATGCCCAGCAGCAGCGCGGCGAGGCCGGTAAAAATCAGCGTCACGAACAAAAGGCCGCCTGAAACCTCGCGAATAACGATCACGAAGTCATCCGGCAGACCGGTGGCCGCCAGCACCGCGACGATAATGCCGACCACGCCGATCGCCATCAGGAGACGTGCGAAGGTAAGACCCCCGTGGGCAAGGGCTTCCAAGATCATCTGCGGCTTCCTGCGAACCTCCGGGTTGAGGAAGCTCAACGGGATGATGGTGAAGAACGCGGTCATGCCGGCACCGGCGGCCGAGAACCCCTTTAGGAGCGCCGTGACCACGACGACGATGGGGACCAGTACCATGACGAGGTTGATGTAGTCTTGCGCCGTGACCCGCAATGCCGGGTCGTCGAGTTCTTCCTTGCCGACCTCGACACCCAGACGCCGGGCTTCGAAAACCACGCTGGTGAATAGGCTTGCGTAGTATGCGAGTGCCGGCAGCAGCGCGGCCAAGATGATGGTCAGGTAGGGAATCCCTGTCACGTCCGACATGACAAACGCGGCGGCGCCCATGATCGGCGGCATAATCTGACCGGCGCTCGAAGCCGTGGATTCCACGCCGCCGGCAAACTCCGGCGAGAAACCCCGCTGCTTGATCATCGGGATGGTGATAACGCCGGTGGCGACGACGTTGGTGACCGCGCCCCCCGACATTGTGCCAAACAGCCCCGAGGCCAGAATTGCCGAATGGGCCGGGCCGCCGCGGAAATTCCGTGTGACTTGGACGGCTAATTTTATCAGCGATCGTCCGCCGCCGGTGCGCTCCAGCATGGTTCCCAGGAGAATGAACGGGAAGACCGTGAAGATGATGATCGACATGATGGTGCCGAGGATGCCGTCCCCGAGATTGAACCAGAGGTCCTCCGAGGTGGCGAAGAAATCAACCGGTGCCGTTTTGAAAATGCCCGGCCAAAACGGCTGGTCACCCGTGTAAAAGTAAAACAGGGCGATGACGGCGACGATGGAAAGCGGCGCCCCCCAGGTTTTCCAACTAAGGATGATGAGAAGCGTGGCGGCCAGGATGGATATCCAGAAGTGAAACCACCCGGTGATGATGAGGCCCTCTTGATCCTCCGTCCATGCGACATCGAAATAGACCCAGAGCACGTACCACGTGAGACCAAGCAGTACGATATCGACAATGTGACCGAGCCATTTCAGTCGCGGCCATCTCGCGGCGAATGCTCGCGAAAATGGACTGCTGGCAATCACCAAGAATACGGCCGCGCCAACCACAATGGGCCGGACGAACATGCTTGGATACGGTCCGATTGGGATTTGATTGAGGGGGCTGGGAATCGGGATTCCGTAGTTAGGCATCGAATTTAGAATGCCGGAAACCGCCAATGCCAGGGCAACCGCAAAGATCGCATAACGGAGGAGCCGCTGAGTCAGGTCGCCTTGCGCTACATCAGTTTGACCGTTCATTGGTCGTCGCCCCTATTTCCCGTCCGACCACGGCCTATCGCCTGGAACCCCGAAGTCGAGCGCTTGGGGATAAGCTGCTTGGCCATGCCGAACGGCGCGACCAAGCATTCCGACAATGACCGGCAATCGGTCGGTGATTCTGGCGAATTCCGAGATTACGACTGGTTTGGAAGCAGCCTCTCCGGGATCTTCTTCCCGATTTCTTTGTAGTACCTGATTGCGCCCGGATGCAGTCGTACGTTGGCTCCCGAGAAGACTTCGTCTTTCGAAATCGATTTCAAGACGACCGCCGACTTTTGCATTTTCTCAAGATTGTCGAACATGGTCTTGGTGATTTTGTAGACAATCGCCGCGTCCAGGCCGGCGCGTACGACCAGTTGTGATGTCAATGCGTTGGCAACGATGTCCTGCTTATTGTTGGTCTGATTCTTATAAGTGCCTGCCGGGATTTTTGAGGGTGTCCGGCCAAGGCCCTTTAGAAATTCATCCCAACCCGGTGCGCCGGGTTGGACTTCGAGAGTGATCAGTCGAAACGGGCGTTTGGCGCCAATTTGATCAATTGTGGCGGCGCCCATGCCGGCCGGCCGCATAAACATATCCAGCTTGCCGTCCAGCATTGCTTGAACCCCGGCATTCCACGGCAATTTGACGGCTTCAAAATCCTTGGGCGTTAAATTGGTGAAGGACTTTATCATCTCTAGCGCAGTCACGACGGCACCACCGACCGGTGGACCGACAAACACCTTTTTGCCCTTGATATCCGCCAATGTCTTGATGGGGGAATCGTCATAGACCATCAGATGCCAAAAGCCGCCGACAAATGCATTAATCAGTCTCAGGTTCTTGGCCCCGGCCTGGGCAACTTTCTTGTTCTTCCGGTACATCCTCGTACCGGCCTGCATGTGCTGCATGACGGAAGGTGGCGCCGGCATGATGTCGATGCGGCCGGCCCCCAGCTTGAGAGCGGAGCGCGTTAGGGTTTGTCCCTCGTTGACCTGCATTGTGATCCCCGCTTCCGTCTTCAAGACGCCTGCGAGCACCTTGAACAGCGTGTGGTTCACGCCGCCGACGCCCGTGGTGTCGGCCTTCAGGATGGTCTCCGCCGAGGCAGTGGTCGCGCCAAGCGCAAGAGCACCCGCCAGAAACCCGATGGTAGCTGTGTTTTTCAAACCCATTGGTAGAACCCCCCTTTGAATCAACCGGAGGGTAACGATGCCTGCGCACGCACCCCTCGCTGAATTGTTGTACATTCCAAACCGGTTCCGGGGTGTTGTCAACGTTGGTATTGCCGATGCCTGGGACCGATGTCGCGTTGTAGGCTTTCCGGTTCGAAACCGGAGCGTGATCGCAACAAAGCGCGGCAAATGCCGCCCTTTCTCCTTAATGTCCCTTGATTTTGAACCGGGCCAGCCGCACACTTTCATCAAGGTTGGGCCAGAACCGGCCGCAGATCGTCCAGAAGGGGCGGCAATAACATAGACCTTAGATGGGAGGTTCACATGGCCACCGTGTCCATGACGGTGAACGGCAATGCCGTCGCCGCCGACGTCGAGCCGGATACGCTGCTCGTCGACTACATCCGAGAAAACCTAGGGCTCACCGGCACCCACGTTGGGTGCGATACCAGCCAGTGCGGCTCGTGCTGCGTCATGCTCGACGGCGACAGCATCAAGAGCTGCACCATGCTGGCGGTCCAGGCCGAAGGCGCCGAGGTCACGACCATCGAAGGCCTCGCCGCCAATGGCGATTTCCATCCCATGCAGCAGGCGTTCCACGACAATCACGCGCTGCAATGCGGCTTCTGCACGCCGGGGATGGTGATCAGCGCCGTCGATCTGGCGGCCAAGAACCCGGATATCGACGAGGCGGGCGTCCGCCGCGGCCTCGAAGGCAATCTCTGCCGCTGCACCGGCTATCACAACATCGTCAAGGCGGTGCTGGCCGGCGCGCAAGCGATGAAAGGATAGGGCCATGACCGAGCACGGAATTGGCGTTGCGGTAAAGCGCAAGGAAGACAGGCGGTTCCTCACCGGGGCCGGCAATTACACCGACGACATCAACCGGCCGGGCCAGACCTATGCGTATTTCCTGCGCAGCCAGGTGGCCCACGCGGAGATCAGGGGCGTCGACACGTCCGCCGCCGAGCAGGCCGACGGCGTCCTCGCCGTGTTCACCGGCGCCGATCTGGCGGCCGACGAAGTGGGCGGGATTCCCTGCGGCTGGGGGCTCACCTTCCAGAACGGCGATCCGATGATCGAGCCGGCCCATCCCGCGCTCGCCCAGGGCAAGGTCCGCCATGTGGGCGACGCCATCGCCGTGGTGGTGGCCGAGACCAGGAAGCAGGCCAAGGCGGCGGCCCATTTGATCGAGGCCGACCTCAACGAACTGCCGGCGGTGGTCGACATGAAAAAGGCCATTGAAGGCGGCGCCCTGGTCCACGACGAAGCGGCGGAAAATACCTGTTACGACTGGGCCATCGGCGAGAAGGCCGATGTGGATGCGGCGTTCGACGGGGCCGACCACATCACCTCCATCGACATCTACAACAACCGGCTGATCCCCAACGCCATCGAACCGCGGGTCGCGCTGGCCGAGTACGAAGCGGGGACCGGGGACTACACCCTCTACACGACGACCCAGAACCCGCACGTCATCCGGTTGCTGATGGGCGCGTTCGTGCTGCAGATCCCCGAGCACAAGCTCAGGATCGTCGCGCCCGACGTGGGCGGCGGCTTCGGCTCGAAGATCTTCCACTACGCCGA
>CAZUGT010000183.1:0-7240 GCA_964620095.1 uncultured Rhodospirillaceae bacterium
ACGCCATGGGGAATCAGCTCCATGGGCGAGACTTGGTCCATCACCCAGCTGCCGCCGAGGAGACCCGTGACGCAAACCACCCCGTTCTTCGCCGCGCACTGGAGACTGTCCCGAAGAACCTCGGGACCTACGAGATCGAGCACTTTCTGCACGCCGTCCGGCCGGAGGCCGCGCAGGGTTTCGGCGAGGAGGTCGCCGGCGATAAGGACCTCGTCGCAGCCGTGATCGAGGAGGGCCTGCCGTTTCGCTTCGCTTCTCGTCGTGCCGATCACCGTCAGCCCCAAATCCCTGGCGATGGTCGCCGCCGCCATGCCGACGGAGGAGGTGGCGGCTCGCACCAACAGGGTTTCCCCCTCCCCGCAGCGCATGGCGTCCACGATTGAGTTCCACGCGGTCAGGAAGGTTTCGGGCAACGCCCCCAGGACCTCCCACGCCAATTCCGTTTCCAGCGGCAATACCTGTGACGCGGGAACGCAGGTGAACTCGGCATAGCCGCCATCGAACGCGCGGCCCATGTCTCCCATGACGCACGCGACCCGCTGGCCGGGTTTTAGTTCTCCCGTTCCATCCTCGACAACCTCGCCCACCGCCTCGATACCCAGCACCCGGGGAAATTCGACGTTCGGCGAGTGTCCGTCGCGGGTCATCTGCTCCGACCGATTGAGGCCGAAGGCGCGGACCCTCACGAGAATCCAGCCGGGTTTCGCTTCCGGTATGGGATAGGACCTATAGGAAAATGTGTCGGGACCGCCTGCCTTCTCGACGACGATCGCCCGCATGTCCGTGTTGGCAGTCATTGTATCCGTGATAGCGCGGCGGCCGAGCCCGCCGCTCGGACCCGGTCATCATTGAATTTCGGCCTATTCGGCGGCCACGGAGTAACGGGAGTCTTCGTAGGCCCCGTCACCCAATCCGCTGTCGAATATGTCGCGTTCCGCGACCCATTCCCGCGACCGGTCGAACATTTCCTGCGAGTAGCTCTCGAATACGATGCGTTCGCCGGGACCGAAGTACCGGAGATCCATCATGTCGTGGTACCGCTCCGGGAACTCTTCCCTGTAATAGTGAACGTAGAGCTCCGGCCGCAGGTCGATATCCATCTGCGCCCGCCTCAGCGCCTGATAGAATTTGGCGATATCGGCGGGATCGGGATCGCCGTTGATCATGCCCGCCATCATGAAGGTCGTCTCGGCAACCTTCTTGAAACCCAACTGTTCGAGGAAGTAATAGGTGCCGCTGAATTGCGCCGCCGCGGGGACCTTCCCGTCGATCAGGCTTTCCATGCGGGCCCATAGCATCCCCTGACTGAAATCCAGATTGATGTCTTCCGGCTTCAGGAACTGCTCCAGGGCTTGAATCGTGGAGTAGTGCGTGCCCGATTGGTATCCGACGGCGATGGGCACCCCGGCCAGGTCGTCCGGACCGGTAATCCCGGAGTCCGGGTGGACGAATATGCCGCACGGCGAAACCGAGTAGGCGCCGGTATAGATTTTTCCGTGCCCCTTGGACGCGGCGATGTTGACGGTCCAGTGACATGCCGAGCTTACGTTGCACGTCCGCCCTTCCTCGAAGGTCTGCATGGCGCCCCGCTTGTCGCCGATGTTGTGGGCCTGTGCATCCTGCTTCGTGGCGGCCAGCTTGAACTCGTAGTCGAGCCCTTCATCGGTGAAATAACCCTTTTCGTGCGCCACCCATTCATGGAGCCGAAAGTGGGGCTCGATGAGAAATTTTTCCTTCGACATCTCGAGGTTCTCCATTCCCGGTTTTCACGCCATTGATAGGCGATTTCCGCCTCCAACCACAAGCCGGAAACTCCATTGGCCATCACCGGCCTGCGGCCATGGCACGACAGTTATCGAAATATCTCAATGGCTTGCAGGGGTCGTGCGTGCTAAGACATGCCCCGACGACAGCCAAGGGGGAATTGTTCCGACGTGCCGACCCGGACGCGCAAAATCAAGAAACTGCTGGTTGCAAACCGCTCGGAAATCGCGATCCGCGTCATGCGCGCCGCCGCCGAGTTGGGCATTTCGACAGTCGCCATCTACTCCACCGAAGACCGGTTCGCCCTGCACCGCTACAAGGCGGACGAGAGCTATCTGGTCGGCGCCGGCAAGGGTCCGATCGAGGCCTATCTGGACGGAGAAGACATCATCCGAATTGCCCTGGAGGCCGGGGTCGATGCCGTTCACCCCGGTTACGGATTCCTGTCCGAAAATCCCGATTTTGCCGATGCGTGCCGTGCCGCGGGGATTTATTTCATCGGTCCCTCCGGCGACACCATGCGGCAGCTGGGCTCCAAGATTGCCGCCCGCGCGCTGGCCGAAGAGGCCGGCGTCCCGGTCATGCCCGCCACCGATCCCCTGCCCCTCGACGATCCCGGCGAAATCGAGCGCCGGGCGAACGGCATCGGCTACCCGGTGATGGTCAAGGCGACCTGGGGCGGCGGCGGGCGCGGCATGCGGGTGGTCGACGACGAGGCCGATATCCTGGACAGCGTCGGGGCCGCCAGCCGCGAGGCGCAGGCGGCATTCGGCAATGGCGAGGTCTACCTGGAAAAGCTGGTTCGAAACGCCCGTCACGTCGAAGTCCAGGTCGTGGGCGACGCCCACGGCAACATCGTCCATCTCTGGGAACGGGATTGCACGGTTCAGCGGCGCCACCAGAAAGTCATCGAACGCGCGCCGGCGCCCTATCTCGATGACGATGCCCGCCTGGCGCTTTGCGAAAAAGCGCTGAAGCTCGCGCGCGCCGTCGGCTACGTGAATGCCGGCACGGTCGAGTTCCTCCAGGATGCCGATACGGGTGAAACCTATTTCATCGAAGTGAACCCGCGGATTCAGGTCGAGCATACGGTGACCGACTGGGTCACGGGAATCGATCTCGTCCAAAGCCAGATCCGCATCGCCCAAGGCGGCCGCATCGGCGATCTTTCGTCCGGCGTTCCCGCACAGGACGATATCCACCTGCGGGGGCACGCCGTTCAATGCCGGGTCACCACCGAGGACCCGGAGAACAATTTCGTGCCCGACTATGGCAGAATCACGGCCTACCGGTCGGCCGCGGGTTTCGGCGTCAGGCTGGACGCGGGGACGGCGTTCAGCGGGGCGCTCATCACCCGGCACTATGATTCGCTGCTGGTCAAGGTCACCACCTGGGCGCCCGACCCCGACAGCGCGGTCCGCCGGATGGATCGTGCGCTGCGCGAGTTCCGCGTCCGGGGGGTGGCGACGAATCTCCGTTTCCTGGAGAGCGTCATCAATCACCCGAACTTTCCCGCGGCCCGATACACGACGAACTTCATCGACGAAACGCCCGAGCTGTTCCGTTTCACCCGCCGGCGGGACCGCGCGACCCGCATGCTGGGCTTTCTCGGCGAAACCATCGTCAACGGCCATCCCGAAATCAAAGGCGCCTCGCTGCCGGCCCACGCGGCGGCGCCCCACTTGCCGCCCCTGGACCGGAAGGCCGCTCCTCCCCCGGGCACCCGCCAGTTGCTGGATGACATCGGGCCGGAAAAGTTCGCCGACTGGATGCTGGAACAGAAGCGCGTGCTGGTCACCGATACGACCATGCGGGATGCGCATCAGTCCCTGCTGGCGACGCGGGTCCGGACCAAGGACCTCGTGGATATCGCGCCAGCCTATGCGCAGCTCACGCCGCAGATGTTCTCCATGGAATGCTGGGGCGGCGCCACATTCGACGTGGCGATGCGTTTCCTCCACGAGTGTCCCTGGGAGCGGGTGGCCATGCTCCGCGAGCGCATGCCGAATCTGCTGCTGCAGATGCTTCTGCGGGGCGCCAACGGGGTCGGGTATACGAACTACCCGGACAACGTCGTCCAATATTTCATCAAGCGGTCGGCCGAGGCGGGAATCGATCTGTTCCGGGTGTTCGATTCCCTCAACTGGGTCGAGAACATGCGGGTCGCGATGGATGCGGTGGCGGAGACCGGCAAGCTCTGCGAAGCGGCGATCTGCTACACCGGTGACGTCAACGATCCCGCACGGTCCAAATACGACCTCGGCTACTATCTGGACATGGGCCGCGCGCTCAAGGCGGCCGGCGCCCACATCCTCGGCATCAAGGATATGGCCGGGCTTTGCAAGCCCGACGCGGCGCGGCTGCTGGTCAAGGCGCTCAAGGACGAGACCGGCCTGCCGATCCATTTTCACACCCATGACACCTCGGGCATTTCGGCGGCCAGCGTACTGGCGGCCGCCGAGGCCGGGGCCGACGCCGTCGATGCGGCATTGGATTCGATGAGCGGCTTGACCTCTCAGCCGAATCTCGGGGCCATCGTCGAAGCGCTCAGGAACAGCGACCGGGATACCGGTCTCGACACCGAGGCCCTGCGCCGGATTTCCACCTACTGGGAGCACGTCCGGCACTTCTATACCGGCTTCGAGGCCGACTTCCGGTCCGGCGCATCCGAGGTCTACCTCCACGAAATCCCGGGGGGCCAGTACACCAACCTTCGCCAGCAGGCCCGGTCGATGGGCATCGACCGTCGCTGGCCCGAAGTGGCCAAGATGTACGCCGAGGTCAACAGGATGTTCGGCGACATCGTCAAGGTCACACCGTCGTCCAAGGTCGTCGGCGACCTCGCCTTGATGATGATTACCGGGCACCTGACGCCGGAAGAGGTACTCGACCCCGATCGCGAAATAGCCTTTCCCGGCTCGGTGATTTCCTACTTCAAGGGGGAATTGGGCCAACCCCCGGGCGGTTTCCCGGAGGCGCTGCAGCGCAAGGTGCTCAAGGACGAAGCGCCGCTCACCGTCCGGCCGGGTTCCGTCATGGCGGACATCGACCTCGCCGAGACCCGGGCCGGCGCGGAGAGCAAGGCCGGCCGCCAAATCTCGGACGACGAACTAGCGTCGTACCTCATGTATCCGCAGGTGTTCACCGAATATGCCGCCTTCCGCCGGCATTTCGGCGACGTATCGGTGATCCCGACGAGCGCGTTCTTCTACGGCATGGAAACCGGCGAGGAAATCGCCGTCGAAATCGAACGGGGCAAGACCCTGATCATCCGGCTCCTCGCCATCGGCGAGCCCGATGACGACGGACACCGGACGGTGTTTTTCGAACTCAACGGACAACCCCGCCAGGTCCGTGTCCGCGACCAATCGATGGAGTCTACCCGCCCGGTAAATCGCGAGGCGGACGGAGCCAACCCCGACCATGTGGGGGCGCCGATGCCGGGCGTGATAGCCGGGGTGGTCGTCGAGGCCGGCCAAAAGGTCCTGCGGGGCGACGCCCTGGTCAGCATCGAAGCGATGAAAATGGAGACCGCCGTCAACGCGGAGCGCGACGGCACCGTTGCCGAGGTCATCGCGGAAGTCGGCATGCAGGTCGGCGCCAAGGACCTGCTGGTGGTGTTCGAGGCAGAGTAGCAATCGAGGACGGGATGGCTGGCAAATCCTACGACGGGCGCCCACTTGAGCCGATCATTTCGGATGAACAGCGCGCCCTGATCCCCGACATCTCCGGCAACGACATCAACGGACTGGGGGAAGCGCAACCCCGGCGGCCCACGCCGGTCTATTGGGGCAACCCCAAGTCCCTGGCGCACGGCGCCATGCAGAGTTGGATGCTGGAGCAATGCAATCGGGGGGTGCCCGAGGTTTCCCAACTGATGACCGGTTTTGGGGGCCGCGGACCGGAGGAGCGGGCGCCGGTCAATGACCGGCCGGCGCCCGGCAAGCCGCCGCAATTCGCCGAATCGGTGAAGGACTTCGCCCTGAACAACGAGGCGGATGCGGTCGGAATAACCGGACTGGACCCGAACTGGGTCTTCGAAGGCGAGGCCATCGATCATCCATGGGTAATCGTCCTGGCGCTGATCATGGACCATGCGGAACTCGCGGCCGCGCCCGAGCCGCCGTCGGTGATCGAGGTCATGCGGCAGTACAACAGGGGGACGCGCGCGGCGCGCGCGCTTGCCGATTGGATAAGACGCCAGGGATTCCAGGCTGCTCCGCACGGCGGCCCGACCCGCGGGCCGTTGACCATGATTCCCGCGGCCATCGCCGCGGGCCTCGGTGAACTCGGCAAACACGGATCCATCATCAACGACGAATTCGGCGCATCGTTCCGGCTGGCCTGCGTCACAACCGACATGCCGCTGGTTGCGGACGCGCCGAACAGTTTTGGCGTTGACGATTTTTGCCTGAGTTGCAAGCTTTGCACGGACTCCTGCCCTCCCGACGCCATCTTCGAGACCAAGCAGATGGTGCGGGGTGAAAACAAGTGGTACGTGGATTTCGATCGATGCGTCCCCTATTTCAACGAAACCTACGGCTGCGGCATCTGCATCGCCGTCTGTCCGTGGAGTCGGCCGGGCGTCGCGCCCCGGCTGACCCAAAAGATGGCCGCCAAGTCCGGCCGCTGATTCGCGCCTCGCTGTTCGCTGCAGGGTTGCTGACGGCGTCCGTCTCCGCGTCTCCATCGCAGGCCGCCGGCGAACGGACGCCGCCCCGGATTCCCTGCGCCGGAAAGGCGTATCCCCACTTCGCGGCGACCGGTGAACTCCTGAATGTCGAGGTTTGGCAGCGGGACGAACTTCCGCCGGGCTGGCAGCCGCCGGCATGCACCGGTTTGAAACCCGGGCCGCTGAAGACCGTCTTTGCCGGCGCCGGACGATTTCACGAACCCGGCGGTCAAGCCGCGATCGTCGGACGACTCGCCAAGGTGACGGGACTGCTGGGCGTCAAGTACTGGTCGGACGAACGGGAAGGCTGGTACACGTTGTTCGAAGATGTGTCGGCCCTGGGCGGCCCGGACCGCGAAAGCCGGCGGGACGATTTCACGAACGACGAACTCGGGACGGGCCGGACGCTCCACTTCCTGCTGGACGAGGACCATTTGATGTGGGCCGTCATCTACCGGTTACGCATCATCGAAAACCGGCCGGACCGCATGGTCTTCGAGATGACCAACGTCAATGGTATGGGCGTCGCCATATTCACCGCCGTGGACACCGGGCAGTTTCAGCAATACCACGTCATTGAACGGGAGACCGGCGACACCTGGCGTTACTACGGTTTTTCTCGTGTGAGCAGGGCCGCGTTTTTGGCATTCATGTCTCCGAAGTCGTTCAAGAACAAAACACAGGCGTTTTATCGCTATGTCGCAGGCATTCCGACCGACAGGGAGCCGCCTGCCGCACGCTAGGATCGGGGTATGACGAGTGGCGCCGCCACAAAATCCCCCTCACCCAGCTACGGCTAAGCTC
>CAZUGT010000184.1:0-35964 GCA_964620095.1 uncultured Rhodospirillaceae bacterium
TTCTCCCTTTCAATCGATTGTCGTTGGTGTGATGGTGACGCCAAATGCGCATCACTTGGTTGCGTTCAATGCGAATTCCTTGATTTGAGCGTTGAAGTGCCGGGGAAACTCGGCATACGAGGCATGTCCCGCATCGGGGAACACGACCTGCTGTGCCGTTGGAAATGCCGCGACCAAAGCGTCGTGCATGTCGCGTGAGATGATCCTGTCCTTGCCGCCGGAAAGAATAAGCACCGGAACGGACAGGAGCTGCCCAACTTCAGCGTTGTCCGCTTCTTGGCTCATGCGCCCGCCGTCGCGGATGCCTTCGGCGCGGACACCCTGTGCGATATCCGCGAGAAACCGGACGACTTCATGCGGCGTGCCGCGCGGGGTGCTGCGCCTTGCGCGCTCCAGCCCGAATTCCGCGCCGACGCCCTTGGTTTCCATGCGATCAAGCCGCGTTGCGTAGCGCGGCAGAAGCGGCTCGCCCTCTGGGCGCCCAAAGCCAAGGTGTGAGGATGACAGAACGAGTCCGGCGACGTCGGCCTCGGCATCCGCAGCCAGAGCCGCGGCGACGACACCCCCCATCGAATGGCCGACGGCGACCACATTCGGCAACTTTAGGAACGTCATCAAGGACTTAGCGGCCGAGACATAGTCCTGTGGGCGATCGCCAAAGGAATCGGACTCACCGAAACTCGGCGCATCCCAGGCGACGACGCGGAAGGATGGGGCCAGTTCTTGAAAGGCATAAGACCAGCTCAGACTGCTGCCATTCATGCCGTGCAAAAATAGAAGGGCTGGACCGGAACCCGCTTCCCGATAGGCTAGCCGGCCACCGTTGTGCGGGACAAACCGTACGTTCGGCGCTTCTATCATTCGCGCAAGCCCCCGCCGTACAATCAGTACTTCAAAGGGGCGTTTTCCTGAAGATGGCCCCCCTGCTTCTCAAGCGCAACACAGAGGACTACTTCAAAAAAGAGTAAAAAATTTTACATATCTTGGTCGGTTGGAAACCCATTCAACTCACGCATCGAAATCAAGGTTTGCGCAAGCTTCAAAGATTCTATGAACTTCTCGTTGACCAGAAGCGCATTGCAGTAGTTGCGCCAGGCGTCCAGCATCGGTTTGGTCGGCCGAAAGTCGCGACGGCGACGATCCCCCTCCTTCGGCATTTCCTCCAGGTAACCGAACTCCAGCGCCTCATGTACAGTGGATGTCACGGTTGGCCGGCTGAAATCAGATACTTGCATAAGATCCGTTATCGTGAACGAGCCTTTGGAGAAGTAATAGTTCATCATGTAGCGGCGTAGCTCGAATGCCGTGAAGCTCGTATTGAAAAACCGGCGCACCTGACCGGGACCGTGCTCTCGCCGATAGATGTGGCGCGAGCTTTCGAACGAAGCCTGCGCAAAGCAAAAGTGGTCGAAGAGTGTTTCCTCATTCAGCACGAGCGCCCCCATTTGTGCACATATTTTTGCCTAAATACTGCCACAAGCGAGCAACTCTGCAACCAGATTTTCACTCGCGCTCGGTCGCTTTAGAGCTCATGGATACGGCGCAAATGCTCAAGATCGGCTTCGACGAACATATCCGGGTCAATTCCATTGCCAAGGTCACGCAAGTCCCCGCAATGCCGGAACAATCGGGTCCCCTATGCTCATCTAATTCATGTGGTGAAATCAACGGGAAAGGAGTGGCGGTGGAGGAGGGATTCGAACCCTCGATAGAGCTATAAACCCTATACTGGTTTAGCAAACCAGCGCCTTCAGCCGCTCGGCCACTCCACCTTGGCCCGGAACGCGCCGCCGATGGGGCCGCCCGGAGGCAATGTTCTAAGGCGCGGGGTTATCGCTCGTCAATCACCAATAGGGACGGCTTCCCCCGCCTCCAAACCGCCCTTGTCGACAATGAAGCCTGCGACCTCGGTGAGCCCGTCATCGGCTTTGAGATTGGTGAAGATGAACGGCCGCTGACCCCGCATTTTCCGGGCATCCCGGTCCATCACCCCGAGATCGGCGCCCACCAGCGGCGCAAGATCGGTCTTGTTGATCACCAACAGGTCCGAACGGGTAATGCCGGGGCCGCCCTTGCGGGGGATCTTGTCGCCGGCCGAGACATCGATCACGTAGATGGTGATGTCGGCGAGTTCCGGCGAGAAGGTCGCCGCCAAATTGTCGCCGCCCGATTCGATGAACACGATCTCAAGCCCCTCGAACCTCTTGCAGATATCGGCCACCGCCGCGAGGTTCATGGACGCGTCCTCCCGGATGGCCGTGTGCGGACAGCCGCCGGTCTCGACGCCGACAATGCGGTCCGGATCCAACGCGCCGGACCGGATGAGGAACTCCGCATCCTCCCGGGTGTAAATGTCGTTGGTGATCGCCGCGATGTTGTAGGTGTCGCGAAGATGCTTGCAGAGCCGGTCGAGAAGCGCGGTCTTGCCGGTGCCGACCGGCCCGCCGATGCCGACGCGCAATGGGGTCCGGGATGAACTCATGATCTGAACAGCCTCGTGTACTGGGTTTCATGTTGCATGGAGAAGAGGTCCAACAGCGGCGCCGCCGTCCCCCAGGGCGCATCGCCCTGGGCGATCGCCCGGTCCGCCGCCGCCTCGATGGTTTCGAACAGACCCGCCAACGTCCGTTGGCCGTCGGTCTGGCCCAGGGGCATCAGCCGGACCCCGGCGCTGATGTAGTTGGCGGCGAGCGCGTGCAGATAGGACGTGAGACCGTCGCGCAGGGGTATGCCGGCAGCCGCGCAGACGGCGGCGACCGCGACGGCGTACGGGATATCGGTCCCGCGCTCCGAAAGGATCGCCGACCAGGGTCCGAACCCCGGGATATCCCAGGCATCGGTGACGGCGCTCAGGAACGCGGTACCCTGGGCCGCGCTTTCCAGCTTCGCCTCGCGGCTTGCCCGCTGGGCGGCCGCTTGAATCAGCACCTCGCGCAGCCCGTCCGCGTCATCGTCGTCGACGGCGCGCCAGGCCATGGCGAAGAAATTGGCGTCCGCCCGGCCGCCGCCGTGGGTGACGACCGTCCGGCACCAGGCGCCGAGGCTGACGGCGTCCGGCACCCGGCCCTCCTCCACCGCCCATTCGAGGCCGCCCGAATAGGCGTAGGCGCCGACGGGAAACCCCGGCGACATCCAGGCCATCAGCCGGTAGAGCCCGGCGCTGTCGAGGGAGCCGGTCATGGGCCGCGCCCGCCATGATCGTGGTGATCGTGGTGATCGTGGTGATGGTGGTGACCATGCCCGGACCCGCCGCCGTCATAGGCGCCCCGCTCCGGCGAAAACGGCGCCGACCGTTCGACCGCGACGGCCCCCAGCTTGCGGGCCATCTCTTTCAGCACATGGTCCCGGCGGATACGGATCACGCCGTTTTCGAGGATCTGGACGGGCGTATGCCGGTTGCCGAGATGCCAGGCGATCTGCGCCGCGTGAGACGGCGAGGCACATTGAATATCGATCACCGGCTCCGGGGCGGCGATCACCCTGATCCCGCCGCCGCCCTCGAGCACCAGAATATCGCCGTCGCCGAGGCGATGGGCGTCCGCCAGATCAAGCAGGAAGTCCTCCCCCTGATCGTCGGTGAGCTTGACGCGGCGGCGAAACCGGTCGTCGAAAGTCAGCGTCACCGTCGCCGCCGGGCGGTCGCCGGCGGTGCAATGATGCTTTATGTCGATTGCGCGTCGCATGGCTCAGAACAGGAAGTAACGCTGGGCCATGGCCAACTCGGCCGCCGGCTCGCATGTGAGCAGTTCGCCGTCGGCCAGCACCTCATAGGTCTCGGGGTCGACCTGCATCTCCGGCGTCGCGTCGTTCAGGACCATGTCGGTCTTCTTCACCGACCGGCAGCCGGAAACCGGCAGCGGCGTCTTGGCGAGCCCGAACCTGTCGGCGGCGCCCGCGTCGAACGCCGGCTTGGAGAGGAAGGTGACCGAACTCGCCGTCAGCGCGCCGCCGAACCCGGCGAACATGGGCCGGTAGTGAACCGGCTGCGGCGTCGGGATGGAGGCGTTGGGATCGCCCATGGCGGCGCCGGCGATGGTGCCGCACTTGAGGATCAAATCGGGCTTCACGCCGAAAAACATGGGCTTCCACAATACCAGATCGGCGAGCTTGCCGGCCTCCACCGAACCCACGTGATCGGCGATGCCGTGGGTCAGCGCCGGGTTGATGGTGTACTTGGCGATGTAGCGTTTGACCCGGAGGTTGTCATTGTCGCCGGTCTCGCCCTCCAGCGCGC
The DNA here is from genome assembly GCA_964620095.1 of uncultured Rhodospirillaceae bacterium. Lineage (GTDB taxonomy): Bacteria > Pseudomonadota > Alphaproteobacteria > Rhodospirillales > UBA2165 > JAJDXO01. Next base: position 4,235 of record CAZUGT010000184.1, read on the forward strand.
CCCGCTGACGCTTCATCTTGTCCGCCGTCTGCCAGGTCCGGACGATCACCTCGCCCACCCGGCCCATGGCCTGGCTGTCCGACGCCATCATGGAGAACGCCCCCAGGTCGTGAAGGATGTCTTCCGCCGCGATTGTCTCCCGCCGGATGCGGCTTTCGGCGAAGGCCACGTCTTCGGGGATCCGGCTGTCCAGATGGTGGCACACCAGCAGCATGTCGAGATGTTCGTCGATGGTGTTGACCGTGAACGGCCGGGTCGGATTCGTGGACGACGGTAGCACGTTGGCCTCGCCGCAGAGCTTGATGATATCCGGCGCGTGACCGCCGCCGGCGCCTTCCGTGTGAAAGGCATGGATGGTCCGGTCCTTGAACGCCGCCACCGTGTTCTCGACGAAACCGCTCTCGTTCAGGGTATCGGTGTGGATCGCCACCTGGACGTCGGTTTCTTCCGCCACGCCGAGGCAGGTGTCGATGGCCGACGGCGTGGTGCCCCAATCCTCGTGAAGCTTGAGCCCGCAGGCGCCAGCCTCCACCTGCTCCATGAGCGCTTCCGGCCGGGAGGCGTTGCCCTTGCCGAAGAAACCCAGGTTCATGTTGAAGCCCTCGGCGGCCTGCAGCATCCGCTCCATGTGCCAGGGGCCCGGTGTGCACGTCGTGGCGTTGGTGCCGTCCGCGGGGCCGGTGCCGCCGCCCAGCATGGTGGTGACGCCGGAATAAAAGGCGTCATCGATCTGCTGGGGACAGATCCAGTGGACGTGGGCGTCGATGCCGCCGGCGGTGAGGATGCGCCCCTCGCCGGCGATGGCCTCGGTGCCGGGGCCGATGACAATGTCGACGCCGGGCTGGACGTCCGGGTTGCCCGCCTTGCCGACGGCGGCGATGCGCCCGTCCTTGATACCGATATCGGCCTTGACGATGCCCCAATGATCGACGATCAGGGCGTTGGTGATGACGGTATCGACGGCGCCTCCGGCGCGGGTCGCCTGGGACTGGCCCATGCCGTCCCGGATCACCTTGCCGCCGCCGAACTTTACCTCCTCGCCGTAGATCGTGCGGTCGTCCTCGACCTCGATGAACAGCTCCGTATCCGCAAGCCGCACCTTGTCGCCGGTGGTCGGGCCGAACATGGCCGCATAGGCCGGGCGTTCGATTTCGTATGCCATGGCCTAGTCCTCCAGCGCGCCCTGGACGGCGCCGTTGAACCCGTGAACCACCCGCGCGCCGCCATAGGCGACCAGGGTCACGTCACGGGATTGGCCGGGCTCGAACCGCACCGCGGTGCCTGCCGGAATATCGAGCCGGAAGCCCCTGGCGGCCTCCCGGTCGAAATCGAGGGCGCCGTTGGCCTCGAAAAAATGATAGTGGGAGCCGACCTGCACCGGCCGGTCGCCCGTGTTGGCGACCTCGAGAGTGATGGCGGTCCGGCCCTGGTTGAGGATCAGGGTGCCGTCCTTGATGATGTATTCGCCGGGTATCATGCCGCCCTTCCCTACCGGATCGGCTCATGAATGGTGACCAGCTTGGTCCCGTCGCGGAAGGTCGCCTCGACCTGGATGTCGTGGATCATTTCGGCAACCCCCTCCATCACGTCCGGGCGGCCGACGACGGCGGCGCCGTCCCGCATCAGCTCCGCGACGCTTCTGCCGTCCCGCGCGCCCTCGACCACGTAGTCGCTGATCAGCGCGACGGCTTCCGGGTGGTTGAGCTTGACGCCGCGCTCCAGCCGCTTGCGCGCCACCATGGCGGCCATGGCGACCAGAAGCTTGTCCTTCTCCCTGGGTGTCAGATTCATTTGTGAAGCCTCTCCTCAGACATGCCACAATCGCGGCAGGGCGCCGGGCAGCCCGGCGATGCCGGACCGGAACCCGGCCCAGAATGTTCCAAAAGCGTCCCGCAACGCGCGCGGCCTCCGCGCCAGCCAGCGGACCACCAGCAGATCGTCCACCAGCGTCGCCGCGGATATCACCGTCCCGCCGCCGTCGGCCAGCAGGCCGCGGGCCGTCGCCAGCGAGATTGCCGGATCGTCCCCGGCGTAGATGGCCGTCGCCGTGGCCGTCGCGCCGTCGAACCCGAAGGCGCCGGACAGCGCCTCGACGGAGGTTTCGTCGAGATGCAGGACATCCTTCCAGATCATCTCGCCCGCGCGGCGGACCTCCCAGCATTCGTGGTAGAGCCCGTCCCGCCAGGTCTCGCCGCTGGCCCCCCGGCCGAAGACGCCGATTTCGCCGGCCAACAACCGGGCGCCCGGCACGATATGGACACTGGTGCGGCGATTGAGACGCGAGCCGTCGAACAGGATGGTTTCCTGGGGAAGGTATTCCAGCCAGCTTCCCGCTTCGGCGGACAGCGACACCTCGACATCCACGTCGTCGCCGGCCGAGCGGTAGACCTTCTCGGCCGCCTGGGCGTGGACGAAGGCTTCCGCCCGCTCCCCGGCGGCCACCTCGATGGCAATCCGGTCGCCGCCCACCAACCCGCCGGAGACGGTCACCAGCGAGGCGGTGACGGGATCGGCGCTGCGGGGCGCCGGGAACAAGATCCGCAACGGCGCATGCTGGTACAGATGATCGAGGCGGGTGACGCCGCCTTCCTCGGCGAACCGAAGTTCGGCCCGTCCCTCGGCCCACTCCCGCCGGATGGCGGCGCCGGGCTCAAACGGTAAGGTGTCGTCGTACATCCTCTTCCACCATGTTTTCCCTGCTTCCCTGGAGAACCACTTCGCCGCGATCGAGGACCCAAAACAAATCGGCGAGGTCGCGGGCGAAGTCGAAATATTGCTCGACCAATAGGATCGCCATGTCGCCGCGATCGGCAAGCAGCCGGATGACCCGTTCGATGTCCTTGATGATCGAAGGCTGGATGCCTTCGGTGGGCTCGTCAAGCACCAGCAAACGGGGCCGCGTGACCAGGGCGCGGGCGATGGCAAGTTGTTGCTGCTGGCCGCCGGAGAGATCGCCGCCGCGGCGGGAAAGCATGTCCTTCAGCACCGGGAACAGCTCGAAGATCTCGTCCGGAATGTGGCGGAGCGGCCGCGCGATGGCGGCAAATCCGGTTTGCAGGTTCTCCTCCACCGTGAGCAGCGGAAAGATTTCGCGGCCCTGGGGCACGTAGGCGATACCCCGCGACGCCCGCTCGTAGGGCGGCAGGGCGGAAATCTCCTCGCCTTCCAGACAGATGGTGCCGGCACTGATCTCCTGATGGCCGGCGATGGCGCGGAGCAGGCTGGTTTTGCCGACGCCGTTCCGCCCAAGGACGCAAGCGACCTCGCCAAGCTCGGCCCGGACGCTGACGCCGCGGAGCGCCTGGGAAGCGCCGTAGTGGAGATCGATTGCTTCGGCTGCCAGCATATTCAGCGTCCCAGATAGACCTCGACGACCTGCTCGTCGGCCTGGACCCGTTCCAGGGACCCTTCGGCCAGGACCGAGCCTTCATGAAGGACGGTGACCCGGCAGTCGAGCGCCTTGACGAATTCCATGTCGTGCTCGACCACCACCACCGACCGCTTGCCGGCAATCCGCTTCAGGAGCGCCGCCGTCTGTTCGGTCTCCGCATCGGTCATCCCGGCGGCGGGCTCATCCACCAGAAGCAACTCCGGGTCCTGCATCAGGAGCATGCCGATCTCCAGCCACTGCTTCTGCCCATGGGACAGGGAGCCGGCTTCCATATCCGCGGCCCGGGTCAGGGCGATAATCTCGAGCACGTCTTCGATACGGGACCGCTGACCGTCGCCTAGGCGGAACAGCAGCGAACCCAGGACGTCCCGATACCCCTTGAGGGCCAGTTCCAGGTTCCGGAAGACGGTGTGGAACTCGAACACGGTTGGTTTCTGAAACTTGCGGCCGATGCCCAAATTGGCGATCCGCGCCTCGTCGAGCCTGGTGAGGTCGATGCCGCCGTTGAACTCCACGCGCCCTTCGTCGGGACGGGTCTTGCCGGTAACCACATCCATCATCGTCGTCTTGCCCGCCCCGTTGGGGCCGATGACGGCGCGCAGCTCGCCGGGGTCGACGACGAAACTGAGATTGTTGAGGGCCTTGAACCCGTCGAAACTGACCGAGACGCCGTCCAGGTAGAGCATGGAATCGTTGTCCACCTCGCCGACCGGCCGCATTGTCGCTCGAACCATCGCCATCGCTTATTCTCCCGGCGCCGCTTGGCCCACCGGCCGGGCGCCCGGCGAGACATGGGGCGGCTTGGCCGCGCTCTTCCCGGACAGGCTCGGGAAGGCGGGCAACGTGCCGACCAGCCCCTTGGGCAGGAAGATGGTCACCAGGATGAACATCGCGCCCAGGAAGTAGAGCCAGATGTCCGGGAAGGCGCCGGTAAGGTAGGTCTTGGCGAAGTTGACGATCACCGCGCCCAGCACCGCCCCGTAGAGGGTGCCCCGCCCGCCGATGGCCACCCAGACAACGATCTCGATGGAATTGGCGGGGGTGAACTCGCTGGGATTGATGATCCCGACCTGGGGGACGTAGAGCGCGCCGGCGATACCGGCAAGCACGGCGGATACGGTGAAAACGAAGAGCTGGTAGCGCTCGACCCGGTACCCCAGGAACCGGGTCCGGCTTTCGGCATCCCGGATGGCCACCAGGACGCTGCCGAGCCGCGACGTGACGATTAACCGGCAAAGGGCGTAACTCAGCGCCAGCAACAGCGCCGTCACAACGAACAACCCGGCGCGCGTCGCGTCGGACTGCAGGTTGAAGCCGAGCACGTCCTTGAAGTCGGTCAGGCCGTTGTTGCCGCCAAATCCCATGTCGTTGCGGAAGAACGCCAGCATCAGGGCGAAGGTCAGCGCCTGTGTGATGATCGACAAATAGACGCCGCTCACCCGCGAGCGGAAGGCGAACCAGCCGAATACAAAAGCGAGCAAGCCCGGCACCACGGCCACCATCAGCATGGCGAACCAGAACATGTCGAAACCGAACCAGTACCAGGGCAGTTCCTTCCAGTTCAGGAACACCATGAAGTCGGGCAGGACCGGGTTGCCGTAGACGCCCCGGTCGCCGATCTCGCGCATCAGATGCATGCCCATGGCGTAGCCGCCGAGGGCAAAAAACGCGCCGTGGCCGAGGCTCAGGATACCGGCAAAGCCCCAGATCAGATCGACGCTGAGGGCCAATAGGGCAAACGCCAGATACTTCCCCAGCAGGCCGACGACGAAGGTGGGGACGTGGAACGGCGAGCTTTCGGGCACCTGAAGATTGAGGATCGGGACGGCAATGATCAGAACCAGGAGGACGGAAAGGAGAATCTGTCCGCCCCGGTCGGTGAGCAGGAACGAAAAGCCCGAACGCCGCTGGGGAACCGCCATATTCATATCAGTTCTCCACCGCCCGGCCCTTGAGGGCGAACAGCCCGCGCGGCCGCTTCTGAATGAATAGGATGATCACCGCAAGGACCAGGATCTTGGCCAGAACCGCGCCCGCGAAGGGCTCGAGAAATTTGTTGACGACGCCGAGGGTGAAGGCGCCGACCAGCGTCCCCCATAGATTTCCGACGCCGCCGAACACCACCACCATGAAACTGTCGATGATGTAGGTCTGGCCCAGGTTGGGGCTCACATTGTCGATCTGGCTGAGGGCCACGCCGGCCACCCCGGCAATGCCGGCGCCGAGACCGAAGGTCATGGCATCGACCCAGCCGGTGCGGATGCCCATGGAGCCGGCCATCGCCCGGTTCTGGGTGACGGCCCGCATCTGGAGGCCGAAGGCGGTCTTCTTGAACACCACGATCAGCGCCGCAAGGACCAGCAGACTGAACAGGATGATCCAGGCCCGGTTGAAGGTGAGCACGAAGCCGCCGGCGATCTCCATGGAGCCCGACATCCAGGATGGGCTGCCGACCTCGCGGTTGGTGGGGCCGAAAATGGAGCGAACCAGTTGCTGCAGGATCAGGCTCAGGCCCCAGGTGGCGAGCAGGGTCTCCAGCGGACGGCCGTAGAGGTAGCGGATGATGCCCCGCTCGATGGCGATTCCGAAGGCGCCGGAGACGGCGAACGCGCAGGGCAGCGCGACGATGATCGACCAGTCGAACAGGTCCGGGAAATGGGCGCGGAATATCTCCTGAATGACGAATGTCGTATAGGCCCCGAGCATCACCAACTCGCCGTGAGCCATGTTGATGACCCCCATCACCCCGAAGGTGATGGCGAGGCCGACCGCGGCGAGCAGCAGCACCGAGCCCAGGCTCAAGCCCTGAAAAACGTTGCCGACGGCGTTCCAGAAGGCGAGCTTGCGCTCGATACGGGCGAGCGCCTCGGCGGCCGCTTCGGAGACGGCGTTGCCGCCCTCGGCCTGCACGACGCCCGCCAGAAGCGCCCGGGAACCCGGCGTCGCCAGGTCGGAGAGCGTGCCGATGGCCGCCAGCTTGATCTCGTCGGTCTTGCCGGTCTTCAACCGGACGGCGGCCCGGGTCATGGTGAGCTTGATCCTGATCTTCTCTACCGTCTCCCGGGCGATGGCCGCCTCGAGGGTCGGCAGGAAACCGGCATTGGGCGACTTGAACACCGCGTCCGCGGCCGCCGAGCGCTTGGCCGGATCGGGGCTGAGCAGGGTCAACCCGCCGAGCGCCGTCCGGATCGCGACCCGCACCCGGTTGTTGACGCGGACCTTACGCAGCTCCTTGCCGGAGGCCTGGCCGGCGTCCGCGCCGGTTACCGCGTCGGTCAGCAGATAGACGCCGCCCGAGCGTTTGGTCATGAAGATTTTGCCATCCGATCGGCGAGCAAACAGCTTGCCCCCGAGGAATGCGGTGAGCACTTCGGCTGCCCGGTCGTGGCCCGACGCCGCGAGGACGTCGACGGCCTTGATCTTGGCCTTGAAGCTTTTGGCGTTGAGGCCGGCGACCCGTGCATCGAAGTCCCGTGCATCTTGTGCGTCCTGGGCGTGAGCCGCCAGGGCGCCGCCAAGCAGGACGGCGAGCAGGACCCCAAGAACTGCCGGTCTGCTTAGCAAAGTTCCGATGCGCGCCACGCCATCCTCTCACGGTTTATTGGTATTGGTGGGCCGCCTTGCCGCAGCCGATGAAGTCGTACCAGGGCGAGGACCGGAGGAGCCTGTCGGATCGGGAGCCGGAACAGGCCCCGCCGGCCTCGGCGACGTTTCTTAGTTGATCAGAACCTTGTACTTGGGCTCCGTGCAGTTGCCGCAGACCCAGGGGAAGGTCCAGTCGGCGGTCAGCTTCGCGCTCTCGGGGATGTAGTCGGACCACGCATCGCCTTTGACGACGCCGTCCGTCTGCCACACCGTGTCGAACTGGCCATCCGGCTGAATTTCACCGATCAGCACCGGCTTGGACAGGTGATGGTTGGTGTTCATCACCGCCACGCCGCCGGTCAGGTTGGGAAACTTCTGGCCGTACATGGCCTGGCGAACCGCATCCACCTGGGTGGTGCCGGCCTGCTTCACCGCCTGAACCCACATGTTGAAGCCGATGTAGTGGGCCTCCATGGGATCATTGGTGACCCGCTTTTCATCCTTGATGAAGGCGTGCCATTTCTTGATGAACGCGTCGTTGTTCTTGTCCTCCACCGACATGAAGTAGTTCCAGGCCGCCAGGTGGCCGACGAGCGGCGTGGTGTCCAGACCGGCGAGTTCCTCTTCGCCGACCGAGAACGCGACGACCGGAATGTCTTCGGCCTTGATTCCCTGGTTGCCGAGCTCCTTGTAGAACGGCACGTTGGCATCGCCGTTGATGGTCGAGACGACGGCGGTCTTCTTGCCGGCGGAAGCGAATTTCTTGACCTCGGCGACGATGGTCTGCCAGTCGGAATGACCGAACGGGGTGTAGTTCTCCATGATGTCTTCCCCGGCGACGCCTTTGGACGTCAGGAAGGCCCGGAGTATCTTGTTGGTCGTCCGCGGATAGACATAGTCGGTGCCGAGCAGCACCCAGCGCTTGGCCTCGCCGCCGTCTTCGCTCATCAGATACTCGACGGCCGGGATCGCCTGCTGGTTCGGCGCGGCGCCGGTGTAGAACACGTTCCGGGAGCTCTCCTCGCCCTCATACTGGACGGGGTAGAACAGCAGCCCGTTGAGCTCCTCGACCACCGGCAGGACCGACTTGCGGCTGACCGAGGTCCAGTTGCCGAACACCACATCCACCTTGTGGACGCTCAGAAGCTCGCGCATCTTTTCGGCAAACAACGGCCAGTTGGAGGCCGGGTCGACAACCACCGCCTCGACCTTCTTGCCGAGCAGGCCGCCTTTTTTGTTCAGGTCGTCCACCAGCATCAGCATGGTGTCCTTCAGCGTCGTTTCGCTGATGGCCATGGTCCCGGAAAGGGAGTGCAGGACGCCCACCTTGATGGTGTCGGCCGCATTCGCCACGCCGGAAAATGCCGCCGAAACGGCGAAGGCGCCCGCGGCAGCCAGTGACAGTAATTTTCTCTTCATGATGATCTCCACTACGAGGTTGTTGTTGCACCGCAAAACGAAATAGCAACCGCCGTGCCAAATCCCCGTGGACCGCGGGAAAATTTATTGCCGCATATTTATCAATGGGTTAGGTGAAATCCGGCGCGCGATGACGCTGAAGATGCGCGTCCGGTGGGCAGCCAATTTGCAAATAAATTATGCAAAAATAAAATTTGAGCAAAAAATATGCAATTTTGATCGGTTGACCGCCGTGGACCTCGCCCGCCATTCTGTCGATGGAAGTCTTGCGGCTTCCACTACGGGGTTGTTGTTGCACAGACGCGATCCCGGCGCCCCCGGGTCCGTGCGAGCGGGCCCGGGGGTTTGCATGGCAAATTCGGGCCGTCGGATTGGACTTGCATTTGCTCCCTCCTTCCGCGACGTTTTGGTTCCAACGAAGCAATAGACCGGGGAGGCTCCAGTGGCCGATAAGCGGATTTTGACCTGTGCCCTGACAGGCAGCGTAACGCCGCCGACCAAACATCCGGGCTTGCCGATCACGCCCAAGGAAATCGCCGATTCCGGCATCGACGCGGCCAAAGCCGGGGCCGCCGTGGTTCATATCCATGTCCGCGACCCCGATACCGGCGCACCCTCCATGGCGCCCGAACTCTACAAGGAGGTGGTCGGCCGCATCCGCGAGAGCGGCGTAGACGTGGTGATCAATCTCACCTGCGGACACGGCGCCCGGTTCAACCCCTCACCGCCCGACGCCAACACCGCCGAGGGCACGCCCGCGATGAAAACTCCCGAGGTGCGCATGCAGCATGTGCGGGAGAACAAGCCGGAGATCTGCACCCTCGACTACGGCAGCATGAATTTCGGCGATTTCGTGATCATCAATACGCCGGAGCATCTCAAGGCCATGGCCGAGGTTGCCCGGGACTGCGGCGCCAAGCCGGAGCTCGAAGTGTTCGACACCGGGCATCTGCGGCTGGCCAGGAAGATGGTTACGGACGGCGTCATCGACGAGCCGCCCCTGTTCCAGCTTTGCCTCGGCATTCCCTGGGGCATCGAGCAAACCCCGGAAGCCATGATGTTCATGCGCGATCTCCTGCCCGGCGGGGCCCACTGGGCATCGTTCGGCATCGGCGCCGGCGAGTTCCCCATGCTCGCCCAGTCTCTCCTCTATGGCGGCCATGTCCGCGTCGGGCTCGAGGACAATCTCTATCTTGAGAAAGGCGTGCCCGCGCCGAGCAATGCGGCGCTGGTCGAGAAGGGGGTCGGGATCATGCGCTCCCTGGACAAGGAGCCGGCGACGGCCGCCGAGGCGCGGGAGATACTGGGTCTGAGGCAGGCCGCCTAGATCGGGTCATGTTTTGACGGAACCACGGCGCGGTTTCGTCAAAACATGTGAATCGGCTCTAAATTCCAGACTGGTGCTCTTCTTCCCGGGCTTCGACCAGCGCGCGGTTATAGGCGACCATCACTTCGGTCTCGTGCAGCGTCCCCTGGAACTTCATCGATTTGTGGTCGTCGACCACGGCGATGTAATGCTCGCCTGAGTCCCGGATCAGCTTGTTCGCCGTCTGGAGGTCGTCGTCGAGATCGATGACCGGCGGGTGAAGCCGCGCGACATCGCCCGCGTTGATCAGATTGTCCATGTCGAGGTCGGATTCGAAGGCAATATCATGGAGGTCGTGCAGCGTGATGGTGCCGAACAGCTCCCCGTCCTCCTTGAGCACGAACAGTTCTCCCGTCGGCGATTCCTGCAGCAAGTGACGGATTTCGGCGATGCCGGCGGACACCGGAACGGTCTCGCTCTCCTTGGTCATTACCTTGCTGACCTTGATGGAGCGCAACAGCGCGGCTTCGAACCCGCCTTTGAGGTCGAGACCGGCCCGCTCAAGCTGCCAGCTGAAGAAGGATCGGCCGTTGAACTGCTGCACCATCACCGTCGAGATGACCACGGCGACCATCACCGCGATGGTCAGGGGGTAGTTGTCGGTCAGCTCGAAAACGATCAGAGTCGTCGAGATGGGCGCGCCGAGCACGGCCGCGGCCACCGCACCCATGCCGATGATGGTATAGGCGCCGGGACCGGAGGAGAGGTCGGGAAAGATACTGGTGGCGACAATGCCGTAAGCCCCGCCCAGCATGGCGCCGACCATCAGCGACGGCGTGAAGATGCCGCCGCCGAACCCGCCGCCGAGGCTGAGGGCGGTCGCGAGTATCTTGGCGAACACCAGGGCGATGAGGAATTGCAGCGGAATACTGGTCTGCATGGCGTCGTTGGTTGCCGCATATCCCACACCCAGCACCTGAGGAAATACCAAAGCGATCAGCCCGACCAGGAATCCGGCGATGGCCGGGTGGGTCCAGGTGGGGCCGGGCACCTTCTTGAACTGATCTTCGGCCACCATCACCGAGCGCATCAGAATGATGGCCGTAATGCCGCTGGCAACGCCCAGTCCGATGACGGCGGGAAACTCCCAGATCGACACCAGGGACTGCTCGAAGACGCTGAATGCCGGAAAGTCGCCGAAATAGGCGCGCGTGAATATGGTCCCGACCACACTCGCGATAACGATCGGCGCGAAGGCGCTGAGGGCGAAATGGCCGACCACCACCTCGTGAGCGAACAAGGCGCCGGCGATGGGGGCGTTGAACGAAGCGGCGACCGCGGCGGCCGCGCCGCAGCCCAGCAGGGCACGGGACAGGGATCGTGTCAGGTGCAATCGCCGGGCGACCCAGGCGCCCAAGGTGGCGCCCAGGTGGATGGCCGGGCCCTCCCGGCCGACCGACGCCCCCGAACCGATGGAAATGACGCTGGCCACCGCCGCCCCGAAGCCTTCCCGAATGGTCATGCGCCCGCCGCGAAGCGCGCTCGCCTCGATGACCTTGGCGACGCTTTGCGGCCTTTTCTCGGGCATGACCCAGTAAATGAACAATCCGACGATCAGCCCGCCGGCCGTCGGTACCAGCAGGACGACCCACCAGGCCAGGTCGGAGGCCATGGAAAAGATGTTTTCCTCGGGTGAGCCGAAGCCGATGGTCTGGACCCAATCGATGCCTTCGCGGATCAGGATGGTGCCGATGCCGGCCAACGCGCCGACGACAACCGCCAGCACCACGAGAATGAGCTGATCGTTCCTGATGATCCGGCGTGCCCGCATGAGCAGCCGGCTGGGCCGCAATTGGCGTCCGAACATTCCTCAATCGAATCAATGGATTACGAACAATACAGTAATACGCGCCTGGGCCGCGGACTGCAACATGGCGCGCGCCGGTCATAGAGCGGGCGAATTCGGATTAACCGCAAAAAGCGTCCGGTTGATGGGGCGCCGGGGCGCGGTTAGGGTTGGGGGCAGACAGGGAAGGTGAGCCCGCATGGTCAACCCGGCAGAGCGCCTGGAATCCAATGCCGACGGCGAGTTTTTCGTCGATTCGTCGTGTATCGATTGCGAAGCCTGCCGGTGGGTGGCGCCGGACAGTTTCGACGGTGACGGGGCGTACTCCCGGGTCTACAGGCAGCCCGCCAACGACGATCAGGTCCGGCAGGCATTGATGGCATTGCTGACCTGTCCCGTCTCGGCCATCGGCAGCGAGAGCAAACACGACATGTCGGCCGCCAAGGCGGCGTTCCCCGAGCATCTGGCGGACGGGGTCTATTACTGCGGCTATCACTCGAGCGCGTCCTACGGCGCCTCGAGCTATTTCATCCGCCGGCCCCACGGAAACGTGCTGGTCGACTCCCCCCGGTTCGCCCGCGACCTGGTCAATCGCCTTGAGGCCCTGGGCGGTATCGACATCATGTTCCTGAGCCACCGGGACGACGTCGCCGACCATCAAAAGTTCGCCGATTATTTCGGCTGCCGGCGCGTCATGCACGCGGGCGACATGGGCGGCGGGACCCGAATGTTCGAACAACCGATCGACGGCGCCGATCCCGTCGCGCTCAGCGACGACCTGCTGGTGATTCCCGTACCCGGCCACACCCGGGGATCGGCCTGTCTGCTCTATCGGGAGCACTTCCTGTTTACCGGCGACCACCTGTGGTGGAACCCGGACCAGGAGCGCCTCCGTGCCGGCCGGCGGGTGTGCTGGTACGACTGGCCGACCCAGATCCAATCCATGGAACGCCTGAGAGATCACCGGTTTTCCTGGGTCCTGCCGGGCCATGGTTGGCGCCATGAGGTTGGCGCCGCAAAGACGCCCGCGGCGCTCGACGAATGCATCGCCTGGATGAAGTCGGTCGCTTAGCCCCCGTTGATCTCCGATGAGATCGCCGCCCCCCCGTGAAGGGTCTGCAGGACGACGCAATATCGTTCGGTCAGCTTCAGCAGCGTCTCCAGCTGATCCGGCGAGGCGTCGGTTTCCAGGTCAAAGAACAGGCGAATATGGGTGAACCCGACCGGCGCCGTCTTGTCGACGCCCAGGGTGCCGCGAAAATCGAGGTCGCCCTCGGCCCGGACCGCGCCGGACTCGATATGGATTTCCATCGCGGCCGCCACCGCCGTCATGGTGACCCCGGCGCAGGCAGCCAAGGTTTGGAGCAGCATATCACCGGAACAGGCCCAACTCCCGTCTCCGCCCGCAGCCGGATGAAGCCCGGCTTCGGCAACACCGAAACCCATATCGACCCGGCAGGAAAGATTTTCGGGCGCCAGAACGCCTTCGCCATGCAGGACCCATGCGGCCGCCCCCGGTTCATCCTTGTATTTGGCTTTCAATGGGGACTGGCGTTCTCTCAGTTGCGCGGCGTTCATCAGGACCCTCCCGAAATTCTTGAGCGGCGGAGGGATTCATAGCCGCTCACGCGCCGCAAATAAAACACGGACTATTGGGTAGCGCGCCTAACGGGCGTAGCCGAGATTTGGCGCCAGCCACGTCTCGGCCTGCTCCACCGGGACGCCCCGCCGCGCCGCGTAATCCTCGACCTGATCCCTGGAGATTCGGCCGATGCCGAAATATTCAGCTTCCGGATGGGCAAAATAATAGCCCGAGACGGATGCCGCCGGCATCATGGCGAAACTCTCGGTGAGTGAAATGCCGACCCGGTCTTCGGCGGACAACAGCTCGAACAGCTGCGGTTTGATGGAGTGATCGGGGCAGGCCGGATAGCCGGGGGCAGGCCGGATGCCGCGGTACTTTTCCTTGATCAGCTCGAGGTTGGTGAGCGCGCCCCGCGCCTCGTAGCCCCAGAACTCCTGGCGCACCCGTTCGTGCATGCGCTCGGCGAACGCCTCCGCCAGCCGGTCGGCGAGCGCCTTCAGCAGGATAGCGTTGTAGTCGTCGTTGGCGCCTTCGAAGGCCGCAACATGCTCTTCGATGCCGATCCCCGTCGTGACCGCAAAGGCGCCGATATAGTCGTCTATCCCCGAGCCTTTCCGGGCAATGAAATCGGCCAGGGAAAAATTTGCCCGGCCGGAACCCTTCGCCATCTGCTGACGCAGCATCGGCACCACGGCCCGGACCCGCTCTCGATCGTCGTCCTCGTAAATCTCGATGTCATCGCCCACCGCATTCGCCGGGAAAAATCCGATCACCCCCTTGGCGGTCAGCCATTTCTCCCCCGCCAGCTGCTGCAGCATGGCTCGGGCATCGCCATACAGGGACTGGGCCGCCTCGCCGACCACCGGGTCATCGAGGATACGCGGGTAGGTCCCGGCGAGTTCCCAGCTTCGGAAAAACGGCGTCCAGTCGATCCGCGTCGTAAGCTCCGCGAGATCGAAATCCTCGAAAACCTGGAGATCAAGCCGACCCGGCACCGGGGGTTCATAGCCCGACCAGGACAGTTTGGCGTGGTTGGCCCGGGCGTCCCCGATCGACAGCCCCCGGTCCGTCTTGTCGCGGGCCGCATGACGGTCGCGAACTTCCTCGTACTCGGCCGCGATCTCCGCCAGATAGTCGCCGCGCAAGCTGTCGCTCAAAAGATTGCCGGCAACGCCGACGGCGCGGGAGGCGTCCACGACATGCACGGTGGGTCCGTCATATTCCGGCTCGATCTTGACCGCCGTGTGAACCTTGGAGGTCGTCGCCCCGCCGATCAGCAGCGGCAGCTTGAACCCGTCCCGGCTGAGTTCGCGCGCCACCGAGGACATCTCCTCGAGGGACGGTGTAATCAGACCCGACAGCCCGATGATGTCGACATCTTCCGCCTTCGCGGAGTCCAGTATCTTCTCGTAGGGGACCATCACCCCGAGATCGATGATTTCGTAGCCATTGCACTGCAGCACCACGCCGACGATGTTCTTTCCGATGTCGTGAACGTCGCCCTTTACGGTGGCCAGCAGGATCCTGCCCTTGCTGAGCGGGCCGCCGCCCCCTCTCTCTTCTTCGATGAACGGGATCAGGTAGGCGACGGCCTGCTTCATCACCCGGGCGCTTTTCACCACCTGAGGCAGAAACATCTGCCCTGACCCGAACAAGTCGCCGACGATATTCATTCCATCCATCAGCGGGCCCTCGATCACCTCGATGGGCCGCGCCGCGGCTTGGCGGGCTTCTTCGGTGTCTTCCACGATAAAATCCGAGATGCCCTTCACCAGGGCGTGGGCGAGGCGGGACTCGACCGGTTCGTCCCGCCACGAATGGTCTTTCTCCTGGGATTTGACTTGGCCCTCGACTTCCGAGGCGACTTCGAGCAGCCGTTCGGTGGCATCATCGCGGCGATTAAGGATGACATCCTCTATGCGCTCCCGCAGGTCTTCGGGAATATCCGCGTACACCGCCAGCTGTCCGGCATTGACGATGCCCATGTCGAGACCCGCGCTGACCGCATGATACAGGAACACGGCGTGCATGGCCTCGCGAACCGGATTGTTGCCCCGAAAGGAAAACGACACGTTGCTGACCCCGCCGCTGGTCATGGCGCCCGGCAGCGTCTTCTTGATGTCGGCGACCGCTTTTATGAAATCGGCGGAGAAATTCCGGTGTTCCTCGATCCCAGTGGCGACGGGAAAAATGTTGGCATCGAAGATGATGTCGTGGGCGGGAAAGCCGATCCCGTCGACCAGCAGCCGGTAGGACCGGGTGCAGATTTCCACCATCCGGTCATAGGTATCGGCCTGGCCTTGCTCGTCAAACGCCATGACGATGACCGCCGCGCCATATTTCAGGATCTCGCGGGCCTGTTCGAGGAACGGTTCCTCGCCCTCCTTCAAACTGATGGAATTGACCACGCATTTGCCCTGAAGACACTTGAGTCCCGCCTGGATGACGGGCCAACGGGAAGAATCAATCATCACCGGCACACGGCAGATGTCCGGCTCGGTGGCCGCCAGCTTCAGGAACCGCACCATGGCGGCCTCGGAATCCAGCATCGCCTCATCCATGTTGACGTCGATGACCTGGGCGCCGTTCTCCACCTGTTGGCGGGCGACCTCGAGGGCGGTGGCATAGTCCTCCTCGACGATGAGCTTCTTGAACCGGGCCGACCCGGCCACGTTGGTCCGTTCGCCCACATTGACGAAGCCGGTTACCTCACCGAAGTCGAGAGGCTCCAACCCGCTCAAGCTGCAGCGTGCCGACTTTTCCGGCACTTCGCGCGGCGCGAGCCCCGCCATCGCCTCCGCCAGTACGCGGATATGTTCAGGCGTGGTGCCGCAACAACCGCCGACGATATTGACCAAACCGTCTTGGGCAAATTCCCGCAGCATCGCGGACATATGCGCCGGCGTGTCGTCGTATCCCCCGAAGGCATTGGGCAACCCGGCGTTGGGATGAATGCTGACCGGCACGTCGGCCACCGCGGCCAGGGATTGGATGTGTGGCCGAAGCTGGTCGACGCCGAGCGCGCAGTTCAAGCCGACCGCCAGCGGATTGGCATGAGCCACCGACGTCCAGAAGGCCTCCGGGGTCTGGCCCGAGAGAGTGCGGCCCGACGCATCGGTAATGGTGCCGGAAATGATCAGGGGAATTTCCGTCCCGCAGGACTCGAAGACCGTATGGATCGCGTATATGGCCGCCTTGCAGTTGAGCGTGTCGAAGACCGTTTCGACCAGCAGGATGTCGGCACCGCCCTCGATCAGGCCGGTCGCCGATTCCGCATAGATGCGAACCAGTTCATCGAACGAGACATTGCGGAATCCGGGATCGTTCACATCAGGGGAGATGGACGCCGTCCTGTTGGTCGGGCCGAGAACGCCGGCGACGAAACGCGGCCGGGTTCCGTCGGCCGCCTCGGCCCTGTCGGCAGCCAGCCGGGCGAGGCGGGCGCCTTCGCGGTTGAGTTCCAGAACCACGTCCTCCATGCCGTAGTCGGCCTCGGCGATGGCCGTCGAGTTGAACGTGTTGGCCTTGAGAATGTCCGCACCGGCTTCCAGGTACGAGTCGTGGATGTTCCCGATGAATGCCGGCTGGGTGAGATTGAGGAGATCGTTATTGCCCCGCTGGGGATGGGCATGATCGGCAAACCGTTCGCCGCGAAACTCCTCTTCGTCGAATTTTCGGGCCTGGATCATGGTCCCCATGGCCCCATCCATGACCAGAATGCGCTCGGACAGCAGTTGCTCAAGGCGCGCCGTGCGTTCCGCCGGCACCGTCCCGGACCGCCCCTTCGCCTGGTCGATCACCGCCGCGGTCATGCCTGCGCCTCCGCGGCGGGTGAGCCGGTCCTGGCTCGCACGCCCAGCAAGTGGCAGATGGCGAACGTCAGGTCCGCCCGGTTGAGCGTATAGAAATGAAAATCGGTCACTCCTTCCGCCGCCAGGGCCCGGCATTGCTCGGCAGCGACGGTCGCGGCAATGAGCTTGCGGGTTTCCGGATCATCGTCCATGCCATCGAACAGGTCCGCCATCCAAGACGGAACGGCAGCGCCGCACATGGCGCTGAACCGGCAGACTTGTGCGTAGTTGGTCACCGGCAAGATGCCAGGGACGATGGGTACGTCAATGCCGGCCGCGCGCGCCCGGTCGACGAACCGGAAGTAGCAATCGACGTCGAAAAAGAACTGGGTGATGGCGCGGCTGGCGCCCGCACCCACCTTGCGCTTCAGATTGTCGAGGTCGGCATCGGCACTGGCGGCTTCGGGATGGGTTTCAGGGTAAGCGGCGACGCTGATCTCAAAATCGGCGACTTTCTTCAGACCTGCCACAAGATCGGCTGCATACACAAAGCCGTCGGGATGGGGCGTGTAGCTGTCCTCTCCTTCCGGCGGGTCACCGCGTAGCGCGACGATATGTTTGATGCCGGCCGCCCAATAGTCCCGGGCCACCTCCTCTACCTCCTGCCGGCTCGCCCCGACACACGTAAGGTGGGCGGCGGCCCGCATGCCGCGCTCGTGGGTGATCCGCCGGACGATGTCGTGGGTGCGGGACCGGGTCGAGCCGCCAGCGCCATAGGTCACGGAAACGAAAGCGGGATTGAGCGGCTGAAGCCGGTCCACGGTTTGCCACAGGGAGGCTTCCGCCTTTTCGCTCTTTGGGGGAAAGAACTCGAAGGACACGTTGAGCGGAAATTGCGGCGCGGCGGCAATTGTTGGAAGGGAGCGAGGGTTCTCAGGCATCAGCCTCGGCCCCTGCCCGTGCGCCTATGGTGAGTGGAGCGCCGTCCTCCGCATGCCGGCCGCCGGCTTTGTCACCGTGCCAAACCACAACGGTTAGCCTGCCCCCGGTGAGGTGAGCCACCGGACCGGCATTCAGTCCGGATTGGCGTGCCCATTCGGCAAACTCCTCGTCTGCGAACCCCAATCGCCGATGTTGATGGCGGTCACGCAATTCCTCGAGATCGTGAGGCGCAAAATCGACGACGACGATCCGTCCGCCGGGACGCAAGACCCGCTCGGCTTCGGCGATCACCCGTTCGGGCTCGCCCGCATAGTGAAGGACCTGATGGATGGTGATCAGATCGAAGCTGTCATCGGGGTAGGGCAGCATGTACATGTTGCCGTGCCGAACGCGGCAATGGGCCGCTTCCCGGCTATCAAGGTTGGACCGTGCGATCGCCAGCATTTCGTGGGACAGGTCCACACCTTCCGCTTCGTCGAAATAGGGCCCCAAAAGCTCCAACATCCGGCCCGTCCCGGTGCCGATATCCAACAGGCTTCCGCGGTCGCCGCGATCCACCAGATCCGTGATCGCCGCCTCCACGGTCTGCTCCTCGACATGAAGCGACCGCAGCCGGTGCCAATCCCCGGCGACCTGCTTGAAGTAGGCCGCTGCCGCCGCCAGCCGGTCCGCCTTGACCAGGACCAGCCGCGCGCGATCCGATTGAAATTGAGCGTCGTCTTCGGGAATCAGCTCCAGCAGCCGTTCGATCAGTCCGCCCGACAGCTCGGATGCCGGCACCCGATAGAATACCCAGCTGCCCTCGCGCAGCCGCTCCAGCAGCCCCGCGTCGGTCAAGACTTTTAGATGCCGGGACACCCGGGGCTGGCTTTGGCCGACGATATGGACCAGTTCGCTAACCGTCAGGTCGCTATCGGCGCACAAAACCAGAAGCCGCAAGCGGGTCTGCTCGGCCGCGGCACGCAGGCATCGTAAGAGGTCGTCCATAGCAGCATCTCAATCCCGACAGAATATATTATCATATAAATATATCTTTATATTTATCAAGCGCCGATTCGTGCGATTGACCAACTATGTTTGACCGCAATTTCCGATAGATACCCGTCATCGGTGCCGCTCGGTGGTTCGCCGGTCTGTTCGGCGCTCAAGACCAACACGGGAAGCGTTCGAAAACCATATGAATTCCATGGGCTTAGGGTAACGTGTGACATACTCGCCACAGACCTGTTCCGCCCGCCAATCGCGGGACTTCCGTCACTGGCGTTTTCCACATCCCTATGATATCGACACGGGTGTGGTTTCGGCGTCACATAGTTGGCGCGGACCTTGGTGGCTGGTCTCGGTTACGGGTTGGATTTACTACCCCTCAATACGAGATTGTCTATAAGGCGTCGGCATGGATTTGGCCTCTCTCCGCACTCGGCGGCTGTGGGCCAACTTGGAGAGGGGTGGAATTAGGCGAATGGCGAACCCGGGTAACCTAATGGAGTTCGTCCGGCGCGCCGCCGTGGTTCTCGCGGTTGCCGTCCTGGCGGGGTGCGCCGCCGCACCGGCCAACAGCCCCGAAGGCCTCGCCGAATTCCAAGAGATAAACGACCCTGGCGAACGGGTGAACCGGGCCATATTTGGCTTCAACCAGGGCCTCGACAAGGTAGTCATCAAGCCGGTGACCGGCGCTTATCGCGCGGTTGCCTCTCCCCCCGTCCGCCGGTCGGTACATAATTTCCTGGAAAATCTGGGTTCGCCGGTCACCTTCCTCAACGACATCCTCCAGGGCGAGTTCAAACGGGCGATGACCACAGCCGGACGGTTCATAATCAACTCCACGGCCGGATTGATCGGTTTGTTCGACCAAGCGGCGCCTATGGGTCTTGAACCTCACCGGGAAGACTTCGGTCAGACCCTCGCGGTTTGGGGATTTGAGGAAGGCCCCTACCTGATGCTGCCGGTTCTGGGACCATCCAACTACCGGGACGCCATCGGCTTTGTGGTCGATACGCTGATGGATCCCCTGAACATTTGGGGCAATAACACCGACCGCGAGTATATCGCCTACTCTCGTACCTCCGCTGCCGGCATCGACACCCGTGATCAGCTCTGGGATGTGTTGGACGACCTCGAGAAAAGCTCCATCGATTTCTATGCTGCCATTCGCAGCCTCTACCGGCAGCGGCGCGCCGACGAAATTAAGAACGGTGCAGGACCCGACTCGGATCCGGCGCCCGGATTTGGCGGCGACTTCGAAATCGCGGCTCCCGGGGCCAAGCGGTAACCCCCAACGGGTTCCGGATGTTCGTCACGCATCCCATGTTCCTCTTGGTAGTTTTGGCGGCGTTTTTGCGTTGTCCGCGCCGGCCGGCGAAGCAAGGGCGGACGCCCTCGCTGTCGGCGCCTAGATCGGATTCACAGGGATTGTCGGCATCGCAAAGCGATTCCGAGAAACCATGATCGGCTCTAGTCGCGAGTGAGGGGCTTGTATTTGATCCGGTGCGGCTGATTGGCCTTCTCGCCAAGACGCCGTTGCCGGTCGGCTTCGTAATCCTCGTAGTTGCCCTCGAACCAAACCACCTCGCTGTTGCCCTCGAAGGCCAGGATGTGGGTGGCGATACGGTCGAGAAACCAACGGTCGTGGCTGATCACCGCCGCGCAGCCCGGAAACTCCAAGAGGCCCTGTTCCAAGGCGCGCAGGGTTTCCACATCGAGATCGTTGGTCGGCTCATCCAGCAGAATCACATTTGCACCCGACTTCAGCACCTTGGCCAGGTGCACCCGATTGCGTTCGCCGCCCGATAACTGGCCGACTTTCTTTTGCTGGTCAGGGCCCCGGAAATTGAATTGGCCGACATAGGCCCGGCTCTGGATCTTGCGGCCGCCGAGATCCACCTCGGCCTCGCCCTCGGAAACCTCTTCCCAGACCGTGTTGTCGTCATTGAGGGTGTCGCGGGACTGATCGACATAGCCGAGCTCGACCGTATCGCCGAGCCGGATGGAACCGCCATCCGGCTCTTCCTGTCCGGAAATCATCCCGAACAACGTCGTCTTGCCGGCGCCGTTGGGTCCGATGATGCCTACGATACCGCCGGGCGGCAGCTTGAAACTCAGATCGTCGATCAGCAGGTGATTGCCGTAGCCTTTACGGAGATCGACCGCCTCGATGACCAGATCGCCCAGCCGGGGACCTTCGGGGATGATGATCTGAGCGGTGTCGGGATTTCGTTCCGCGGCCTGCGCCCGCAACTCCTCGAAGGCCTGGATTCGGGCCTTGGACTTGGCCTGCCGCGCCCGCGGTGATTGGCGAATCCATTCCAACTCCTGGGCAAGGGTCCGCTGGCGGGCCTTTTCCTGCTTCTCTTCAAGGGCCAGGCGTTTCTGTTTCTGCTCGAGCCACGACGAATAATTGCCTTCGTACGGGATGCCGCGTCCCCGGTCGACCTCCAGGATCCACCCCGCCACATTGTCGAGAAAGTAGCGGTCGTGGGTGACGGCGACCACCGTGCCTTCGTACGCCTGCAGATGAAGCTCCAGCCAACCCACGGACTCGGCGTCCAGGTGGTTGGTCGGCTCATCGAGCAGGAGAAGATCCGGCTTCTGCAGCAACAGGCGGCACAGCGCGACGCGCCGGCGCTCGCCGCCGGAAAGTTTGGTCACCTCGGCATCACCCGGCGGGCAGCGGAGCGCATCCATGGCAATTTCCACGGTGCGCTCGATTTCCCAGCCGTTGACCGCGTCGATCTTCTCCTGCAACTCACCCTGCTCGGCGAGCAGGGCATTCATTTCGTCATCCTCCAGGGGCTCGGCGAATTTTTCGGATATCTCGTTGAACCGGGCGATCAGCTTGGTGGTCTCGCCAAGTCCTTCGATCACGTTCTCCTCGACGGTCTTGTTCGGGTCCAGCCCCGGCTCCTGGGGCAGGTATCCGACCGTCGCGCCGTCGGCCGCCCAGGCTTCACCGTTAAATTCCTTGTCGATCCCGGCCATGATCCTGAGCAGGGTCGATTTGCCGGCGCCATTGACACCAAGCACCCCGATTTTTGCGCCGGGAAAAAACGACAGCGAGACATCCTTGACCAATTCCCTCCCCCCGGGCAGGACCTTGGTCAGTTGTTTCATCACATAGACATATTGGTAGGAGGCCATGGAATTCCCGCTGTCCGAATTGTCGTGGGCCGGGCTCTTTTAGCCCTGCCCCGGGGGTGAATCAAACCTCAACGACGGCGCCTATTTGCGTGCCGGGAACGGATTGGCATAGGCCGGGTTGGTCAGAAACGCCTCATCGGTCAGGCTCTCCAGAAACGCGATCAAATGGCGAATTTCGTTTTCGCTAATCTCGAATCCCGGGACCAAGGAGCTCCGGTTTGGTCCGCCTTCAGGGCGTCCGCCGGCGGCGTAGAGTTCGATCACCCCGCGCAAGGTTTCGACGCTGCCGTCATGCATGTACGGCGCGGTGACGGCAACATTGCGCAAACTGGGCGTGCGGAACCGGCCGCGATCTTCCGCCCGGCCGGTCATCGCCGCCAATCCCGGATCGTCCGGATCACCGAGCCCGGTGTTGTGAAACGCCGCCTCGTCAAAGGCCAATCGCCGGTCCCGATGGGTGTCGGTGAAGTGCAGTCCGCCGTGGCACTGAAAACATTGCAGGCGCTCCGAGAAAAACAGGTCGGCGCCGGCCCGGGCAGCAGGCGAAATGGCCAGCCGGTCGCCGGCCCGAAACCGATCATAGGCGGAGTGGGCGGATATCAGCGTGCGCTGAAACTCGGCCACGGCCGCGGCCATCTGTTCCAACCGGTCTCCGCCCGCACCGAAAGCCGCATCGAACATCCGCCGGTAGGTTTCGTCCTGCCGGAACAGCCGGCGCAGTTGATCCTCCCGCCCGTTCATCCCCATTTCCGGCGGGTCGGTGCCGAACAGCGGGCGCAACAACTGGTCCTCCAATCTGCGGACATCGGGATTGGCCCACAGGAGAACTGGCCGGTAGGCCACGTTTGCGAGGCTGGGGGCGTTCCTCCGAAGCCGGTCGCCGTAGGCGCCGGCCGATGCGCCGCGCGGGTCCGAAAATGCCCGGTCCTGGCGATGACACGTTGCGCACGACACCTCCCCGGTCGCCGACAGCCGGGTGTCGTAGAACAGCCGCCGGCCGAGATCGGCTTTCCGCGGCGACAACCGCTCCCAGCCGACGGGCGGCGGCAGCCATTCGGGCAAGTCGGGAACGGGACCCGCGGCGCGCGCCGGCGTGGTCTCGGCCAATAGCCAGACAAGGCCGGCAATCAGGGGAGCCAACGGCTTCATGGCGGAAGCCTAACCCACATTTCCCGCCAGGGTCATGGTCCGCGGACACGAAATGGAAAACGGCGGCCCTTCATGCCGAAGGGCCGCCGTTGGTTTACAGGGGTCAGCCGGCTACTTGCCGGGATCGGGAACGTACCGGAGATACGGGAGCGGGGCGTTCCAGCCGTCCGGATACTTCTCCTTCGCCTGTTCGTCGGAGATGGCCGGCAGAATCACGACGTCTTCTCCGGGATTCCAGTTGACCGGCGTCGCAACCTGTTCACTCGCCGTCAGCTGAATCGAATCCAGCAAGCGCAGAATTTCATCGAAGTTCCGCCCCGAACTCATCGGATAGGTGAACGTCGCCTTGATTTTCTTGTCGGGCCCGATGATGAACACGGATCGCGCCGTGGCATTATCGGCGGCCGTCCGGCCTTCCGAAGTGTCTCCGGTGTCCGCCGGCAACATGTCATACGCCTTGACCACCTTGAGCTCCGGATCGCCGACCAGCGGATAATTGAGCGCATTGCCCTGAGAACTCTCGATGTCCTCGGACCACTTTTCATGCTCGGCGACGCCGTCGACGCTTATGCCGATGACCTTGCAGCCGCGCTTGTCGAATTCGGATTTCAGTCCGGCCATATAGCCGAGTTCGGTGGTGCAGATCGGTGTAAAATCCTTGGGGTGCGAGAACAAGATCGCCCAGTCCGATCCGATCCAGTCGTGGAAATTGATCGAGCCTTCCGTCGATTCCGCCGTGAAATCCGGCGCTTCGTCATTGATTCTGAGTGCCATGGGTCCCTCCAGGGTGCTTGGGTTTAGCTGAATTATAGGCCGCGCGGTCAAACACGGCATCAAAAATTCGGTTGCTGCCGCCTTGCGAACTCTTCCGCCGACGACCCCGCGATCCCGATGTCCGACCGTAGGTGGGCGGACAAGCGCTCGACCTCCAGAGCTATCCGGCGCTCGGCGTTGCGCTCGAGGATGAAGCGGATACCGTCAACCACGCCGGCGGCGAACCGTTTGATATCGTCGATAGTCAGCCGAAGGCCATTGCTCAAATGCCGGTAGCGCGCGTATTCGCGGGCCGAATCCGGGTCCAACCGCGAGGCCGGGAAGCCCGGGATGCTCAGCCGATCGACATGGATGGAGGCGTCTTTGGACAGGGCATTCATGGTAGACTCTCTTTCTTTTTGATTGTCATTGCCGTTACCAGGGATATAGCCGAAAAGTTCAACAATTCGAGCCGCCTGCGAGTCATTTCTGCTTTGCAGAAATTGCATGGCTCGTCGAATTCGAGCGGCAATCCGGGATGGTTGCGAAGCAACACCAATGGGGTAAGCTTCCCGTCATGAGCAACGACGACAAGCTTCCGGGCGGCGGTCCGACCGCCCATCTGGACACTTTCGCCGCCGACAGTCTGCCGCCCGAAGAATTGTGGCCGGATTTCGATTATTCGCTCCCCGAACTCAGCGCCTACCCGGACCGGATCAACGTCGCCAAGGTCCTGCTCGACGACCAGGTCGCCGCGGGCAAGGGCGGCAATCCGGTCCTGCACCTGGCCGAGGAGACGTGGACCTACGCCGAACTGCAGAGGCGCGCCAACCGGATTGCCCGGGTGCTGGTCGAGGATCACGGCCTGGTTCCGGGCAACCGGGTGCTGCTGCGCGGCGCCAACACGCCCATGCTGGTCGCCTGCTGGTTTGCCGTCCTGAAAGCCGGCGGCATCTGCGTCACCACCATGCCGCTGCTGCGCGCCCGGGAACTGATCTACACCATGGACCGGGGAGGCGTCACCCATGCGCTCTGCGAGGCCGGCCTGTCGGACGAGATGGAGGAAGCCGCCGCCGGCTGGCCGGAGCTGAAACACCTCGCGTTCTTTTCCCCGGCCGGCGACGGCGCGGGTTCCCTCGAGACCGCCATGGAGGGCAAATCCTCCGATTTCGAGGCGGTGGACACTTCGGCCAGCGATGTCGCCCTCATCGCCTTTACGTCCGGATCCACCGGCGGGGCGAAAGGCACCATGCATTTCCATCGGGACGTGCTCGCCACCGGCGATTGCTTTCCCCGCCATATCGGCAGGATCGAGGAAACCGACGTCGTGACCGGAACGCCGCCGCTGGCGTTCACTTTCGGTCTCGGCGGCCTGACGGTATTCCCCATGCGCTACGGCGCCTCGACCCGCTTCCTCACGGCGCCGGCGCCCGACGAGGTGCTGGACACCATCCAGCGTTACGGCGTAACCCAGATCTACACCGCGCCGACCGCCTACCGGGCGATGGCCGATCTTTGGGGCAAGTACGATATCTCATCACTGCGTCAGGGAATTTCGGCGGGTGAAACATTGCCCAAGGCGACATGGGAAGCCTTCAGGGACGCGACCGGCATCCGGCTGATCGACGGCCTCGGCGCCACCGAGATGTTCCATATTTTCGTGTCCGAGACCCCCGGCGATATGCGGGCCGGCTTTACCGGCCGCGCGATTCCGGGTTACCGGGCCAAGGTGGTCGGCGACGACGGAAACGAGGCGCCGCCGGGCACGCCGGGCCAACTCGCGGTCAAGGGCCCCACCGGCTGCCGCTACATCAACGACATCGAGCGGCAGAAAACTTACGTGAAGGACGGCTGGAACTATCCCGGCGACGTCTATGAGATGAGCGGCGAAGGCTACTTCCGCTACGTGGCGCGGGGCGACGATATGATCATTTCGTCGGGCTACAACATTTCCGGCCCCGAGGTCGAGGCGATGCTGCTCGAACACCCGGCGGTCGCCGAGTGCGCCGTCGTCGCTTCGCCGGATCCCGACCGCACCAACATCGTCAAGGCGTTCGTCGTCCCCCGCCCGGGCGCCGAGACCAGCGAGGCGCTGACCGCCGAGTTGCAGGATTTCGTCAAGAACGGGATCGCGCCCTACAAGTACCCCCGCGCCGTGGAGTACATCGACGAACTGCCCAAGACCCAGACCGGCAAGGTCCAGCGCTTCGTGCTCCGCCAGCGGGAACGGGAGAAGGGTTAGTTCACCGCTCGCGGAAGGCGCGGCTTAAATCGTATCCCAGTACTCTGCCTGCCGTAATGCAGGCATCGCGCAAAGTGTGCGGCGAAAGTGCGTTATTGGTCGTAGACTTCCCACTTGTCCGGTTTTGTCTCCGAAACCCTCAGCGACGAATTGCCTACCGCACCTCGGTAATGACGATTTCCAAAATTCCGTTCGGTTGGATCAGGCACCGCGCTCGATGTTCAAGCTCAAGGCCAAAACTGTTCTTTGCAGAGAACTCCTGAATGACAGTGCGATTGCCATTGTTGTGGACCTCGGTTGTGTATCCGAGGACACGATGAATATCGAGTGTAGGTGGGTGTGACACTCGGGCTTGTATGGCTTGTTCGCAGGCTCGCCGAGATTGCACCTCAGGATAGGCGTCGGGAACGGCGAGAGCGCTACCGGCCTCAACCTGGTCAGGGGTAAACCAAACATTGAAGGGTGGGCCGCCATTCTTCGCGTTGCAGGTGACGTAATATGCGCCCTTCCGTGAGCCACTGCGATATCCAGTGGTGATCTCGGAGCAGTTCGCTTCGTCTTTCAGAACATTGAGTGCGCCACGCTTTACAACTCGCTTCTCTGCTTCAGAAAATGCGCTCTCGCCGTCAATATCCCAGAGCAATCCGGCTTTCATATCGTCAGAGGCTTCGCCAGTGACATACTGTTTGTGGACCCAACCGGTTTCCCAGTTAACCGCCCTGCCATCCACCTTGACGATCCGGGCTTGCAGCCACTCGACCGTTTCACATCGCCCTTCGAGAACCATCGTCGGCCAAAGGGTGCGATATCGGGTCTCGCCGAGTGCATTGGTGGCCCATCGATTGATCACAACGGCGTGATCCACACTCGGTCCCACTCGGAAATTGACGTTGCGGCCTCTGACGTGAAAAGTGCCCGAGACTGGTGTTCCCTGGCCGCAAATTGCTATCGGCTGATTCGGCTGCGGCGGTTCAGAGGGGATCATAGCTGTTGTGCGATCCTGCTCGTTTGGACCAGCAAAAACTCCGATGAGAATCAGGGTGCCGATTATGATCGCAATACCCGTGAGAAATTTCACAGTGCCCCCGCATAATGATCACAGTGTCAGCAGGATAGTGGGTCAAGCCAGCCACACCAACCTGAAGAATGACCGCGCCATCATGATCAGCTTCCACTGGAGCACACCCGTGGGAGGCATGGACTACATTCCCGATTTTCTGGAGTTTCGTCGCGAGCGCCTGGGCGAACTCTTCGATAAGCAGCGCCCTTCTAGCCGGCCACCAGAATGGCGCGGAAATCGTTGACGTTGGTCCGGGTGGGCCCGGTCATGACCAGATCGTCGAGCCCGGCGAAAAAGTCGTACGAATTGTGATTCCGAAGATACCGGGCGGGTTTCATGCCCATTCGCCCGGCCCGGGCCAGCGTATCCGGGCCGACGAGGGCGCCGGCATTGTCTTCACTGCCGTCGATGCCGTCGGTATCCGCCGCCAGCGCATAGACCGGCCGCTCTCCGCCAAGCGCTTCCGCCAAGGCAAGGGCATATTCGGCGTTGGGGCCGCCGCGGCCCCGTCTGTCCAGGGTTACGGTCAATTCACCCCCCGACAGTATGATCGTGCCGGCTTCCGCCTCGAGGGCCATTCGCGCATGTTCCCGGCCGACCTCACGCGCCTCGCCCGCGATCCGGTCACCGAGGGAAATCACGTTGTATCCGGCGGCCCTCGCCAACGCCGCGGCCGCCTCGATGGAAGCGGACGGCGCGGCAATAATCGTCGTCTCGACACGGTCGAATACCGGATCGCCCGGCTTGGGCGTCTCGTCCGCTTCGTCTTCGAGGATCCTGATCGATGCCGCCGGAAGTTCGATATGGTAGCGCTCGACATAGGCACGGGCGTCGGCGTAGGTGGTGGGATCCGGCACCGTGGGTCCGGACGCGATGGTCGAGAGGTCATCGCCGACCACATCCGATATCACCAGGGTATGAACCGGTGCGCCGCCGGACGCGGCGGCAAGCCGCCCGCCCTTGATCTTCGACAGATGCTTCCGGATGCAGTTCATGGCATCGATGGGCGCTCCGGAATTCAGCAGCGCCCCATTGACGGCCTGTTTGTCCTCCAGCGTGAGGCCGTCCGCCGGCAGGGTCAGCAGGGCGGACCCGCCGCCCGATATGAGCACCAGAAGCAGATCGTCCGGCCCCGCCTGTCCGGCGATCTCGATGATCCGCCCGGCTGCCGCCAGCCCGGCCCGATCCGGGACCGGATGAGATGCGCGGGCGATTTCGATTTGCTCGCAGTCGGCCTCGAAGCCATACCGCGTCACAACCAGGCCCGATATCGCGCCGGACCAGTTTCGTTCCACCGCCCGCGCCATGGCGGCGGATGCCTTCCCCGCCCCGACGACATAGGTCCGGCCGGTTGGCGGGTCGGGCAGATTGGCGGGCACGCAGGCGGCCGGCTGGGCAACCTCGACGGCCCGATGAAATAGATCCAGAAGGATTGAGCGCGGATCCGCCATACCTACCCGTGACTTGGCTCCATTCAGGCGGCCAGACCCGGCCGGGCCTGCGGCCGCCGAAGCTCAGGATCACAGAACCGCCCGGGAAAGTGAAGCCGGCCGCCCCTAGATCGGATCATGTTTTGACGGAACTACGGCGCGGTTTCGTCAAAACACGTGAATCCGATCTATATCAATAGTGTAGAGCCGATCGTTACCGCGCAGCGGAGCGTGTTCGGACAATCTGATACCCGGGCCGCCAAATGTAGCGCACCGGCGCGCTGAACATGTGCACCAGCCGGGTAAACGGGAAGATCAGGAAGATGGTCAATCCGAGCAGCAGGTGAAGCTTGAAGATGGGATGCGCCCCGGCAACCAGATCGGCCGCCCCGGCGTTGAAGGTGAAGATGCCCTGCGCCCAGGCCATGAACTTGAGCATTTCGCTGCCGTCCAGATGGCCCATGGAAAGCGGAATGGTCGCCAGGCCGAGCGCCAACTGCACCCATAGCAGGATGATCACCGCATGATCGCCGAATGTCGAGGTGGCGCGGATCCGGGCATCGAACAGGCGCCGGTGGATGAGCATGGTCGCGCCGATCAACGCGGCGAGCCCGGCAATACCGCCCGCGACGATCGCCAGTATCTGCTTGGCGCCGTGGGATATGCCAATCGCGTCAAAGACCTCGATCGGGGTCAGGAGGCCGATGAGGTGACCGAAGAAAACCACCAGGACACCGAGGTGGAAGAGCACCGATCCCCAAATCAGCTGGCGGCGGCGAAGAAGCTGGCTCGATCCGGACCGCCAGGTGTAAGGCTCACGGTCGTAACGAATGATGGACCCGAGGATGAGCACCGCGAGAGCGATATAGGGGTAGATCCCGAAAGCGAGTGTATTTAGGTAATTCTCCATTCGCCGTCTCCTCAGTTGACCGGGTTGCC
The DNA here is from genome assembly GCA_964620095.1 of uncultured Rhodospirillaceae bacterium. Classification (GTDB taxonomy): domain Bacteria; phylum Pseudomonadota; class Alphaproteobacteria; order Rhodospirillales; family UBA2165; genus JAJDXO01. The sequence goes on from CAZUGT010000184.1 coordinate 33,810, forward strand.
GCCCGGAAGTCCTCCGCCGCAGGCCGGACCGCGGCTCTCGATGCCCTGCCCGGCCGAGTCGGGGCCGAACTGGACGGCTTCCTCTTCCCAGATTTCGTCGAGCGCCTCGAGGTCATCGGGGTCGTCTTCGGGCTGCGACAGCAGCTCCGCGACCACCAGTTCGTTGGGCTCCGTCGCGGCAAGCTTCTCCAGCACCCCGAACACGGGCCCATAGACGGTGCCGCGCTTTCGGTGGCGCTGATGGAGGGTGGCGAGAACGTCCACCGGTTCGGCCAGCAGCGCGCGCGCCTCGACCGCCGGCAGGGTCGATAGGAATTCGAGGAACAGGGGCAGATAGTCCGGGAGCTCCCGGGCCGACAGCTCGAGGCCATGCCGCTCGTACAGCAGGCCCAGATCGACCATCGCCTGCCCGCGATCCCGGCTTTCGCCCCAAACGTGCTCGAACAGGTGCAAGGACAGGGACCGGGTGCGGTCGAACAGCATCACGTAGCGTTCCTGCATGTCGGTCAGATCGCCGGCAGCCAATTCGTCGATGAAGGACAACAGCGCCCGGCGGCCGTGAGACGGCAGTTCGGCGGCATCCCTGACGGCAACCCGCATGGCCGGCGCGGCTTCCACGATTTCCGCGGTCGGATAGCTGAGAAGCGCCGACAGCACCTTGTAGATTCGGCTCATTATCCGCGCTCCTTTTCCAGGGCATCGATCGGGGTCATATGCCGCTTGCCCGAATTGCCGAACAGGTTCGCGGTGCTGGTGCCGCCGGAGCAGCCATTGCCGAAACTGAACCCGCAGCCACCGCGCAAATCGTACGCATCCTCGGTGACCTCGCGGTGCGAGGTTGGGATGACAAAGCGGTCCTCGTAATTGGCGATGGCCATCACGTGGTACATGTCTTCGATCTGCTGAGGTGTCAGGTGGACCCGCGCCGCCAACGAGGTATCCGGCTCGCCTCTGATTTTCTTGGTCCGCATATAGGCCCGCATGGTCAGCATGCGTTCCAGGGCAAGGACGACCGGTTCCTCCTCGCCGGCGGTCAGCAGGTTGGCGAGATACTTCACCGGAATGCGCAGCGAGCGCACGTCGGGAATCTCGTTCTCGAGATCAACCAGGCCCGAATTGGCCGCCGACTGGATGGGCGACAGGGGCGGCACGTACCATACCATGGGCAGCGTCCGGTATTCGGGATGCAGCGGGAAGGCCACCTTCCAGTCCATGGCCATCTTGTAGACCGGCGAAGCCCGCGCCGCCGTCAGCCAGGCCTCGGGTACACCGTCCTTGCGCGCCTGAGACTGCACCTCGGGATCGTCGGGGTCGAGAAAGATACCCAACTGCGCTTCGTAAAGGTCGGACGTGCTTTCCGTCGCCGCAGCCTCTTCGATGCCGTCGGCGTCATAGAGCACCACGCCCAGGTAACGAATTCGGCCGACGCAGGTCTCGGAACACACCGTCGGCTCGCCTGCCTCGATGCGCGGAAAGCAGAAGGTGCACTTCTCGGATTTGCCGGTCGACCAGTTGTAATAAATCTTCTTGTAGGGGCAGCCCGACACGCACATCCGCCAGCCCCGGCACTTTTCCTGATCGATGAGCACAACCCCGTCTTCTTCGCGCTTGTAGATGGCGCCGGACGGACACGCCGCGACACAGGTCGGGTTGAGACAGTGCTCGCACAGCCGCGGCAGATACATCATGAAGGTGTTCTCGAACTCGCCGTAGATCGATTTTTCGATCTCGTCGAAGTTCTTGTCCGCCGACCGTTTGGAAAACTCGCCGCCGAGAATCTCCTCCCAGTTGGGTCCCCATTCGATCTTTTCCATCCGTTCGCCGGTGATCGCCGAACGCGGCCGGGCGGTCGGCGTCGCTTCCAGTTCGGGGGCGGTTTGCAGATGCTCGTAATCGAAGTCGAACGGTTCGTAATAGTCGTCGATCTCGGGCAGGTCCGGATTACCGAAAATCTTGGCGAGAATCTGCCATTTATTGCCCATCTTGGGATGGATCTTGCCGCCGCCGGTGCGCGTCCATCCGCCGTTCCACTTGTCCTGGTTCTCCCATTCCCTGGGATAACCGACGCCTGGCTTGGTCTCGACATTGTTGAACCAGGCGTATTCCATGCCTTCGCGGTTGGTCCACACGTTCTTGCAGGTCACCGAACAGGTGT
>CAZUGT010000185.1:0-12043 GCA_964620095.1 uncultured Rhodospirillaceae bacterium
CGCCTCCCGGTCGCCCGCCTCCGCCTCCAGGCGCGCGATTTCCCCGCTCAGGTTCTCTCTGCCGTCCTCGAGCCGCGCGATCCGCGCCTCGGCGTCAACCATGCGGCGCTCGAGGTCGGCTTTACGGGCTTCGTCATGTGCCAGCCTATTGGTCTGCTCGGCGAGCTGGGCCTCGCCCGCCTCATAGGTCTTCCGGGCTTCGGCCAACTTTCCGGCGGCGTCCTCCAACGCGCCGTCTTCCCCGCCGCCGCCGGCGGTCAGACGCTCGTTTTCCTCGCCGAGGCGGGTGACGGCGTTCTCCGCATCGGCCGCGAGGGTTCGTTCGCGCTCGCCGTCCCGGTCGGTCTGCTCGAGCCGCGATTCCAGCGACGACTGCTGGTCGGCGAGGCGCTGTTCCTCCTGTTCCAGGGACTCGCGGGCCATGTTCAGGCGCTGCAGCCTGGCGGCGGCTTCCGCCTCGTTGTTGCGGAGTTCCGGCAGCTTGGCGGCGATCTCGGCCTGTTCGGTCGATGCCCGGCCGGCGCCGCCGGTCATGGATGCGACGGCGGCCTCCGCCCGGTTCAACTGTTCCCGGGCCGCCGAGAATTCGGCCTCGATGGCGGTCCAGCGGATGTGGAACAGGGTCGCCTCGGCCTTGCGGATATGGCCGCTCAGGTTCTTGTAGCGGGTCGCCTGGCGAACCTGCTTCTTGAGGCCGGCCATCTGAGCTTCCAGAGTGACCATGATGTCGTCGAGGCGTTCGAGGTTGGTCTCGGCGCCGCGCAGGCGCAGTTCGGCCTCGTGGCGCCGGGAGTGCAGCCCGGTGATCCCGGCCGCCTCCTCGAGCAGTTTGCGGCGGTCCGCCGGCTTGGCGGACACCACCGCGCCGACCCGGCCTTGGCTCACCAGCGCCGTCGAGCGCGCCCCCGAGGCGGCATCGGCGAACAGCAGCTGAACGTCCTTGGCCCGCACTTCCCTGGCATTGACCTTGTAGGTCGAGCCCTTTTCCCGCTCGATCCGGCGGCTGACCTCCAGATCGTCATTGTCGTTGAAGATCGAGGGGGCGCCGCGGTCCGTGTTGTCCATGTGCAGCGCCACTTCGGCGATGTTGCGGGACGGCCGGTCGGCGGTGCCGGAGAAGATGACGTCGTCCATCTCCGAGCCCCGCATCTGCTTGGCCGAGGTCTCGCCCATGACCCATTTCAGGGCTTCGACGAGGTTCGACTTGCCGCAGCCGTTGGGACCGACGACACCGGTCAGGCCGGGGGCGATCTCCAACTCCGTCGGATCGACGAAGGACTTGAACCCCGCGAGACGGAGCTTAGTGAACTGCACGGCGCGACCTACCCCCTAAACCGCGGCGAACCGGAACGGCGATCAGTTGCCGCCCGCCGCCCGGTCCAATATGGGACGCAACACGTCCATCGTCGCCGGGCCGTTCACCGGCTGGCCGTTGACGATGATCGTGGGCGTTCCGCTGACCTTGAACTCCGCTTGTCCCTGGCGGCCCGAATCGACGATCCCCTGAAAGATTTCCCGGCTCCGCAGGCAGGCTTCGACGGTCTTCGGCGTGATGCCCGCCAGCCGGCCGATCTTGACTACTTCGGCCAAGGGATCCTGTGCCCGCGCCCATTGCGATTGCGTCTTGTAGATCAAATCCACCAAGGGAAAGAACCTGCGCGGCGGACCGCAGCGGGCGATCATCGAGACCACCACGTCGAGTTGATTGAGCGGAAACTCCCGGTAGATGAATTTCACCTTCCCGGTTTCCACGTACTCTTTCTTCACTGTCGGCAGAACGTCGGCGTGAAACGACGCGCACAGCGAACAGGTCTTCGACGCGTACTCGATGAGCGTCACCGGCGCGTCCGGCTTGCCCAAAATCCGCTCGGACAGGATTTGGGATGCGGGCGGCAGATCCTGGGCGCGCAGCGGCGACACCACCGCCAGAACCCCCAGGAGCAGCCCAATACCTAGTGCTCTTCGAGCCAAATTTGCCTCCTCGGCACAACATGTTGATGACTATAGATTGGGTTCGGTCTCCCGGCAAGCGCCGAAAATCCGCAGTACTCCGGCGATTTTGGACTATCCGGCGGGACTTCCCAAGGCCATATCGTTCATTTCACGGTGATTTGTGCAGCCCCCGATTGGGGCCGAGAGATGGCGGGCTTGTGACCGGGGACGGGACCGAATCACCCTTTGTCGGTGAGAATGACGCTGCCCAGCGCCTCCAGGGCCGCCTTGAGATCGGGGTCGTCGACACCCGACAACCGCTTGGAAAGATTGGATTTTTCATCCTCGGTGAGTGCCCGCCTGGAATGTGCCGGCTTTTCCTCGGCCCGGCCGATGGGACCGTTCACCAGTCTGAGGCGGGCCACGGCCTTGTAACCGAAGAAGGTGTTGATTCGCTCGATCAGCTGCGGCTCCAGGTGCACCAGTTCGGTGGCCAGGGAGGCGCTGTCGACCCGGAGATGAAGGGTGCCGTCGACCCGCTTCGGCCCGTCATGGGAAATGCGGTCCGGCTGGGTGTGGCGGGCCAGATGCTCACCGACGATTGCCTTCCAGTCGGTGACCACGCCGGCGCCCGCGAACCCGCGGCGGCCGAAGATGGGTTTGGTGAGCTTCTCCACCGATTGGCCGACGGCGCGGACGCCGCCATGTCGTTTGATGGCCATGAGAAATCGGCCGCCTTTTTTGAGATTGCGGAAGCGCGTAGGGTAGGGACGAATCAACGGCGCGGCAACCGGCTCGATAGATGACGAAGCCATCGACCAAATTGCTCAAATGGTATGACCGTCACCGGCGCGTTTTGCCATGGCGGGCGGCGCCCGGCGATTGTGCCGACCCGTACCATGTGTGGCTGTCGGAGATCATGCTTCAGCAGACCACGGCGGCGGCGGTGGGCCGGTACTTTGCCGAGTTTTTGGAGAAGTGGCCGACGGTGAGCGATCTGGCGGCGGCGAAGCTGGATGAGGTCCTCCATGCATGGCAGGGGCTCGGCTACTACGCCCGCGCCCGCAATCTTCACAAATGCGCCCAGGTCGTGGCGGGCGAATTGAACGGAACGTTCCCCGACACCGAAGCCCAACTGTTGAAACTGCCGGGCGTCGGGCCCTACACGGCGGGGGCAATCGCGGCCATCGCTTTCGACCGGCCGGCCTCGCCGGTGGACGGCAATATCGAACGGGTGGTGGCGCGCCTGTTCGCCGTCGACGAGGACCTGCCGGCGGCCAAATCCCGAATCAGGGAGCTTGCCGGGGGGCTGACACCGGAGAAGCGCCCGGGCGACTATGTGCAGGCCGCCATGGATCTGGGGGCCGCCATCTGCACGCCGAAGAAGCCCGCTTGCGCCATCTGCCCCTTGAGCGCCGACTGCGCCGCCTTCGCGGCGGGCGAGCCGGAGGCCTATCCGCTGAGGCCGCCCAAGGCCGAACGGCCGACCCGGCGGGGATACGCCTATTGGATCAGCGACGGCAACGGTTCGATCCTGCTTCGCCGCCGGGCCGAGGAGGGCCTGCTGGGCGGCATGATGGAGGTGCCGTCGTCCGCCTGGGAAGAGGGGGATTGGCGACCCGGCAAGGCATTGGCCGCGGCGCCGCTCGAGGCGCCCCGGGAGCTGCCGGGTATGGTGCGTCATACCTTCACCCACTTCCATCTGGAGCTTCGGGTGCTCGCCGGACGTTCGAAGGGGAAGCCGGATGGGGTGTGGTGCCCGCTCGACCGGTTCGGCGACCATGCCCTGCCGACGGTGATGAAAAAAGTTGTCCGCCATGCGCTCAATCATGCCGGATAGGGGAATTTCTACATTCCCGGCTTGTTAAATGTTTGACCGGCCGGGACCGCTCACTACACTCCTCACCGACGACAAGACTCCCTTCCTTCCCGCCGAGGTTACATGTCCACATCCCCCGCGAGCGGCGATCGCCCCATCGATCTTTCCCCCTCCCCGGGGGATCGGGTGGAGACCACGACCTGCTACATGTGCGCCTGCCGCTGCGGGATCAAGGTCCACCTGACCGGCGGCGCCATCCGCTACATCGAGGGCAACCGGGATCATCCGGTGAACAAGGGCGTACTCTGCGCCAAGGGATCCGCGGGCATCATGCAGCACAACTCGCCGGCGCGGTTGACCAAGCCGCTGAGGCGGGTCGGCGAACGGGGCGCCGGCGAGTTTCGGGAAATCGAGTGGAGCGAGGCGCTCGATATCGCGACCGCCTGGTTGGCGCGGGTCAGATCGACCGATCCCAAGCGGCTTGCGTTTTTCACCGGCCGGGACCAGAGCCAGGCCCTGACCAGCTGGTGGTCCCAGCAGTTCGGCACGCCCAACTATGCCGCCCATGGCGGGTTCTGTTCGGTCAACATGGCGACGGCGGGAATCTACACCTTCGGCAGCGCGTTCTGGGAGTTCTCCGAGCCCGACTGGGAGCGGACGAAATACCTGTTGATGTTCGGCGTGGCCGAGGATCACGACAGCAATCCCATCAAGATGGGGCTGAGCCATCTGAAGGAACGCGGCGCCAAATTCGTCTCGGTGAATCCCGTCCGTACCGGTTATTCGGCGGTGGCCGACGAATGGCTGGGGATTACGCCGGGCACCGACGGCCTGTTCGTGATGGCGCTGATCCATGAGCTGCTGAGGGCCGGCAGGGTCGATGCCGGGTACCTTGTCCGCTACACCAACGCGCCCTATCTGGTGATCGATGCCCCCGGCACTGCCGGCGACGGTCTGTTCGCCCGGGACGGGGAGGGCCGGGAACTGGTCTGGGACCGGAAATCCAACGCGCCGCGCCCGTTCATCGATCCCGACGCGGAACCCGCTCTCAGGGGCGAGGTGGAACTCCCGGACGGGCGCAAGGCCAGGCCGGTGTTTCATCTCCTTGCCGAACGCTATCTGCATCTGGACTACAGCCCGGCCGTTGTCGCCTACCAGACCGGTATCGCCGAAAACGTCATCAAGCGGATCGCCGCCGAACTGGCCGAGGCCGCTTTCGAGCAGGAGCTGGTCATCGACCAGCCCTGGACCGATTGGCGGGGCGTTCGCCACGAGAAGATGATCGGGCGGCCGGTCAGCATGCACGGGATGCGGGGCATCTCCGCCCATTCCAACGGATTCCAAACCTGCCGCGCCATCCACCTGCTGCAGCTCCTGTTGGGCAGCATCGATGCGCCGGGCGGCCTGCGCTACAAGCCGCCCTATCCGAAGGGGTTCGATTCGCTGCCCCGGCCTACCGGCCGTCCGGGGGACGTCAATCCCAACTCGCCGCTTCCGGGACCGCATCTGGGCTTTCCCCAGGGGCCCGAGGACCTGTTGGTGGGCGAAGACGGCACGGCCATGCGGATCGACAAGGCGTTCTCGTGGGAGGCGCCGCTGGCGGCGCACGGGCTGATGCACATGGTTATCGGCAATGCCTGGCGGGGCGATCCGTACCCCATCGATGTGCTGTTCATGTACATGGCCAACATGGCGTGGAACTCGTCCATGAACACCTCGAAAACCTTGGAGATGCTCACCGACAAGGACGAGGCGGGCGGGTACAAAATCCCCTACATCATCTACTCGGACGCGTACTACTCGGAGACCGTGGCCTACGCGGACCTCGTCCTCCCGGACACCACCTATCTCGAGCGCTGGGACTGTATCTCGCTTCTCGACCGGCCGATCAGCGACGCCGATGGGGCGTCCGACGCCATCCGTCACCCGGTGGTCGAGCCCGACCGGGACGTGCGGCCGTTCCAGGACGTGCTCATCGACCTGGGCGCCCGGCTGGGCTTGCACGGGTTCATCAAGGAAATGGGCCGTCCGGCCTATCCAGGCGGCTATTCGGACTACATCGCCAACCATGAGCGCCAGCCGGGGGTCGGCCCGCTGGCCGGCTGGCGGGGCGAGGACGGCTCGGAGACCGGGAAGGGCGCGCCCAACCCCGGCCAACTGGACAAATATATTGAGAACGGCTGTTACTGGCGGGAGGAGCTTGCCGACGAGCACAAGTTCTTCCGCAACGTCAACCAGGGCTATCTCGCCTATGCCCAAGAAAAGGGCTTCGTGAAGACCACCGATCCGGTGATCAGCCAGCTCTACAGCGAGCCGTTGCAGAAGTTCCGGCTCGCCGCCCGCGGCCACGGGGACAACGTCCCGCCCGAGAGCGAGCGGAACCGTATCGAGACCTACTTCGATCCTCTGCCGTTCTGGTATCAGCCGCTGGACGAGGCGGCCACCGGCCCGGAGGCCTATACCCTTCACGCGGTCACCCAGCGTCCCATGGCCATGTACCATTCCTGGGGCACCCAGAATGCCTGGCTCAGGCAAATTCACGGATCCAATCGGCTCTATGTGCCCGAACCCGTCGCGAAACAGGCGGGCCTCGAGGACGAGGACTGGGTGTGGGCCGAGAGCCGGTCCGGGCGCATCAAGGTGCAGGTAAAGGTGATGGCCGGGGTCAACGCCCGGACGGTGTGGGCCTGGAACGCCATCGGCAAACGCGCGGGCGCCTGGAACATCGACCCCGCGGCCGCCGACATCACCCAGGGGTTCCTGCTCAACCACCTGATCGACGAGCTGCTGCCCGAACGGGACGGCGGCCGGCGTTACACCAATTCCGATCCCATCACCGGCCAGGCGGCATGGTACGATTTGAAAATTCGCATCGAAAAGGCGGAGGCCGAAGACGGGCGGACCGTGCCGCAGTTCGATGAATTCTCGAAACCCGCCGGTCTCGGCGATCGGCCCGATATTCTCCGCTATGCCGGCGGGCGGCGGCCATGACCAGCCTGCCCGCGCAGCCGACGCCCAAGCGCCTTGGCCTGGTGATCGATCTCGATACCTGCGTCGGCTGTCACGCCTGCGCGGTCAACTGCAAGGAGTGGAACGCGGGCGGCTATCACGCGCCGCTCACCGATTTCGACCCCTACGGCGCGGCGCCGGACGGGGTGTGGTTCAACCGGATTCATTCCTACGAGGCCGGCACGGGCGCCGATGCAAGGGTGGTGAATTTTCCCAAGTCCTGCCTCCACTGCGACAATGCGCCCTGCGTCACCGTCTGTCCCACGGGCGCCTCGTACAAGCGGGGGTCCGACGGGATCGTCCTGGTCGAGGAGGACAAGTGCATCGGCTGCAAGCTGTGTTCCTGGGCCTGCCCCTATGGCGCGCGGGAATTCGATACGGATGCGGGCGTGATGAAGAAGTGCACACTGTGTATCGACCGGATCTACAACGAGAACCTGGAGGAGGTCGACCGGGTGCCGGCCTGCGTCGCCACCTGTCCCGCCTCGGCGCGCCATTTCGGGGACCTGGGCGATCCGAATTCGGATGTGTCGAGGCTGGTCGCCGATCGCGGCGGTTACGACCTGATGCCCGAGATGGAGTGCGCGCCGACCAACAAGTATTTGCCGGTCCGCGACAAGACGGCGGGAGCGGGCGCCACGCTTCCCCTCGAAGACGCCAGCCCCGAAGGCGGGTTTCTGGGCTGGGTGGACAGGCTGCTCTCGGACACCTCCGCCGCCTGACCATGCATCCCGCCTATTCCATCATCTTCTTTACCACTGCGTCCGGCCTCGGCTACGGGCTGCTGGCGGTCGCGGCGGTCTTCGTCGCGGCGGGCTGGCTTCCGGCGGCGCGCGAACTGGGCGCGATCATCATTCTCGTCGGCGTCGCGCTGGTCACGGCCGGACTGTTGTCGTCGACGTTCCACCTGGGACATCCCGAACGCGCCTGGCGGGCGCTGACCCAGTTCCGCTCGTCCTGGCTGTCCCGCGAGGGCGTCGTCGCGCTGCTCGCCTACGTACCGGTCGCCGGCCTGGCCTGGGGCTGGGTCTGGCTGGGAGAGGTGGCCGGGGCCTGGCTGCTGGCCGCGTGGCTGACGCCGGTGCTGGCGGCGGTCACGGTCTACTGCACGGGCATGATCTATGCGTCGCTCAAGGCGATCCCCAGATGGCACCACCCCCTGGTGCCATGGCTCTACGTCACGCTCGGCCTGGCCACGGGCGCGGTGGGGTTTCATCTCGTCGTCGCCATGTTCGGGGCCGCCGACATCCGGAGCGCCGGGGTCGCCGTCGCGAGCCTGCTCGCGGCGGCGGTGCTGAAGATCGCATACTGGCGGTCCATCGACACGGCCGATCCCGTGGCGACGGCCGAGACGGCGACCGGCCTCGGCGGCTTCGGCAGCGTCCGGCCGCTCGATCCGCCCCACACGGCGCCCAACTACCTGCAGAAGGAAATGGGATACCGGGTGGCCCGCAAACACGCCCGGAAACTAAGAAGAATCGCGCTGGTGAGCCTGTTCGCGATTCCGCTGATCGGCGTGTCCCTGTCGGTATTCGCCGGTTTCTTTTTGGGCGCCGCGCTCGCCGTGATCGCCGCCCTGAGCGTGGGGCTCGGAATCCTGATCGAGCGCTGGCTGTTTTTTGCCGAGGCCGTGCACGTGGTGACCCTCTATTACGGCGAAAAAGCCGCCTGAGTAGCGCCGCCTGATCCGAAATTCCCTCACTTGTCGGCCGCCTTGGGCATCAGGTCCATGTGGCGCAGAAGCGCGACGAAGGTCGCCAGCTTTTCGCGCCGGTAGGCGTCCGTGTCCATCTTGCTGAAGTCGTAGAACCCCTTGCCGGTCTTGAGCCCGAGATCGCCCCGCTCCATCATGTCGTCGACGATCTTGGGGGTCTGGAAGCGCGGATCGAGCGCGTCCCGCAAATAGCGGTTGGCGTGGTAGAGAATGTCGACCCCGCCCCAATCGGTGAACTCCACCAGTCCCATGGTCGCGTAGCGGATGCCGAACCCGGCGGTCACCGCCCGGTCGATGTCCTCCGCGGTGGCGACCCCTTCCTCGACCATCCGGCATGCCTCGCTCATGGCGACGGACTGGAGCCGGGGGACGATGTAGCCGGGCGACGCCTTGCATCTCACGGGAACCTTGCCGATGGACGTCAGCAGGTCCATGAACGCCGTCAGCCTGCCCTCGTCGGTGCGGGACGACGGGCTGACCTCGACCAGGGGAATGAGGTAGGCCGGATTGAGAAAATGGGCATTGAGAAAATTCTCCGGCCTTGAGCTGAAGCCCGCGAGGGTCTCCGACAGCATGGTCGACGTGGTCGAGGCGATCACCGCCTCGGGCCCGGCGAGGGCGCCGGCGCGGGTGATCGCATCCCGCTTGACGTCCAGCGTCTCCGTCACGCCCTCGAAAATGTAGCGGGCGCCGCCGAGAACCTCCCCGGCCTCGCCGATCCCGGCGCCTTGGATGCGGGAGAGCGTGCCCTCGATCTGCTCGTCGGTCGCGGCCCCGAGGCTCTCGAGGAAGGCGAGATTCTCCCTGATTTCCGCTTTCCCCTCGGCAAGCAGCGCGTCCACCTGGTCCGGCGGCCGCTCCTTGAAGTCGAGAATGGTCACCTCGTGTCCGGCGAAGGCGAACACCTGGGCGATCCCGCGGCCCATGCGGCCCGCGCCGAGAGCGACGATTTCGGTCATGCGGGAATGCCGTCCCGGAGCAGGGTGCTCAGCTCGTCCGGCGTCCGTCCCGCGAGACCGAGGTACTCCAGGGTCCGGCCCGTCGAGCGCAGATCCTCGCCGGTGATCCCGGCGCCGATGGCCAGAAACCCGTTGATCAGCGGCAGGTCCGTCCCGGTCCAGCCGCCGAGGGAGGCCATGAACGACAGGCCGAGATGGGTATCCTCCCGCATGTAGCGGTGGCTCAGCAGGTCGATATTCTCCCGCCAGTCGCCGCTGTCGGTCAGGCGCTGGTGCGAAGAATCGCCGTACATCCACTCTTCCCTGCCGTCGTCGTAATGGTCGGCGAGCGGAAAGTGGGGGGCGTCGTAGCCGAGGGCCTCGCGCAATTTGATCCGCTCCGCGTCGAGGGCGTCGGTGACCCGCCGGATCGACGGCTGGGTGCCCTCGTTGTGGATGTCCCAGGCCTCGAAATGCTCCAGCGGACCCGCATTCATGACGATCAGCGGCGGATGAATGATCGGGCCCGCATTCATCAGCGCGCCGTCCAGCGCGTCCTCCAGCCCCTCCACCGGATATGCCCCGGCCAGCACGTCGAGGGCCCGGCCGGTCTCCTTGGCCGGGAACACGCCGGTCGGCAGCCGGGTCGCGTAGACGCTGATCCGCACGTGCGCGGGCCCCTGCTTGCGGGCGAGGTACGGAAGCGTCCCGGTCTCGGCGAAGGCGACATCGGCGGCGTTGCCGGCCTCCCGCATGGCGCGGGCGAAGACGTAGCTCCCAAAGGTTCCGGGGGGCAGATAGACCACCTGGCCGTCCGCAAAGTGCGGCGCCATGACCTTCGAGAGGTCCTGGTGGGTGGTGCATGGGAGCGGGATCACCACCAGTTCCGCGCCGGCCATGGCCTGTCCGAGATCGTCCGTCGCCAGCGCCAGGGCGACGTCCCGGGTTCCCTCGTGGTCGGTGAGCGTGATGGCGCCGGTCTCGCGGACCGGGGCGAGGGCCGCCCCGTCCCGGCGCCAGAGCCGGACGCCGTGGCCCTGCTCGGTCAGGTGGGCGGCGGCGGCATAGCAGCCGTGTCCGCCGCCGATGACGGCGATCTCCATCTAGCCGTCCTCTTCCGGCGCGCGGGGGGAATTTTCTATCCTCTCGCCCAAGGGTTCGCCGGCCTTGTTGTAGTACTGGTGATTTCCGGGCTCCTTGACCAGCGCGAGGTCGTCGTCCGGATAGGTGACGGTATCGCGGGGGACCCGGTTTCCCACCTCCAGGACCACGGCCGGAGCGCCGGCGCGATTGCAGAACATGTGGCCGTCCGGCTTGCTGGCGGGAAAGCCCGCCGCCATGCCCGGCGTCAGGACCTGTTCGCCCGCGTCGCTGACCACCGTCACTTCGCCTTCGAGAACGTAGATGAATTCATCCTCCTCGGCGTGCCAGTGGCGGAGCGCCGAGGCCGCGCCCGGCGGCAGGGTGGTCAGGTTGACGCCGAATTTCGTCAGCCCGGCGGCGTCCCCGAGCCGCTTCTTGAGCCGCGCCTCGGACGCGCCCTTGAGCGCGTCCGGGTAGAAGGTGCCGGCATGTTCCTCGACGTCGGCCGGATCGATCGCCGGCAGCCGGTATTTCCCCATCTCAGTCGTCTCCCCGAAGAAGTTCCCGGCCCATATCATCACAGCGGAAGCGGCGTGGCGAGCCTCGAGCGGGCTCGGTTTCCCCAAGGTCGTAAGTGGCCGCGAGCCATGCATTTTATGCATACCGGCAAGGTATTGAAAAACCGTGATTTATAAATATATTCCAATTCGGCGCTTTTCGCGACAATGGACATTCATGGACATTAATAGACATTTATTGTCACCCGTTCGGGAGGTAGCGCACCAAAAAGGTCGTACAAAAACGCATAGCTCGCCTCCGGACGCAAAACGCCGCCCCGTAGTGGAGCGGCAGTGACCCATACATTTAGCTCGCGCGCGGATCGGGGCAAGGGGGCATCCAGGATATTCACCACAGAGGCACAGAGACACAGAGGTTGAGAGGAGCGGTTTCGCTCCCCGTACTCCTCACTGTCTCACTGCCTCCGTGGTTCAAGAATTGGAAATCTGAATACCCCGGACTTGCGCCGGGGTATGACGAGTGGTGCTGAATCAAAGAAGCTCGTCATGCCCCGGCCCACTGGACCGGCTTTGCCGGCCAGCCGGCAAAGTGGCGGGGCATCCACGAATCAAGGCACCCCCTCACCCAGCTACGGCTATGGCTCGCAAGCTCGCCGAGCTTCCGCACCCCTCTCCCCCAAGGGGGAGAGGGTTTGCACTGAATCCCCTCTCCCCCCGGCGGGGGGAGAGGGTTAGGGTGAGGGGGGGGGGTGATTCAGCCCTCCTCTGTGATCTCTGTGTCTCTGTGGTGAAATCCTGTTCCCCCTCACCCAGCCCACCGGACCAGCTTCGCTGGCTGGAGGACAGGCGTGGCTATTGCAGCGCCGCTACCGGAAATTTAATTTCCAGCCGTTCCGCCCAATCATAGCTTTCCAGAATACCGAATATATTCTCTTGTTCCTTCTCATCCGCTATCCGGCTTGAAACGAAATAGGTAATGCAGGACCGGCAGGAATGCCGGCTTCCGAAAATCCAATTCCCCATGACTTCC
>CAZUGT010000186.1:0-4334 GCA_964620095.1 uncultured Rhodospirillaceae bacterium
AACCCGAAAGGCTATCTCAACAACACCATGCACCGGGTTGCGCTGCGCGTCGCCTGACCGCGCGCCGATGCGTACCGTCATGGCGGCGGCGCTGCTGCTTGCTTGCGCAGCGGCAGCGCCCGCCGGCGCGGCCGACCTGGAGGCCCGCTTCGCCGCGGCCGATCCCGACCGCGGCAAGAAGGTCTTCCGCAAATGCAGCGCCTGCCACACGGTCGAGAAGGGGGGTGCCAGGAAGATCGGGCCCAATCTCTGGGGCATTGTCGGTGCGCCGGCAGGGGCGAGGGAAGGATTCCGCTATTCCAGGGCGATGACGGCGTTCGGCGGCAGCTGGACGCCGGACCGCCTCGACGCCTATCTGGCGAAGCCGCGCGCGGTCGTGAAGGGCGGCTCGATGAGCTTCGTCGGGCTGAAACGCGGACGCGACCGCGCCGATGTCATCGCCTTCCTGAACGGGATGAGCGACAGCCCGGCCGATTTCGGAAGGGCGTCTGCGGCGCGGGCGGTTCCGCAGGCGACCGAACCGGAAGACCTTGGCCTCATGGTCAGAGCGCCCGGCGCGTCCGAGACCTTCGACGCCTGCACGCCCTGCCACTCGGAACGGATCGTCGTGCAACAGGGCCTGACACGCGAGCAATGGGACGAGCTTATGGTGTGGATGGTCGAGGAACAGGAGATGGAGCCGATAGAGGACAGCGCGCTCGCGGTCATCCTCGACTATCTGGCGGAGCATTACGGCCCGGACCGCCCGAACTTCCCGCGCTGACAGGCGGCGCGCTTCAGGACGGCTCGCAGGCGAGGTTGGACGCCAGCCGATGCCGTGCGTCCGTGCATTCCCGTGCGCCTGTGGCAAGGTCGGAGCCGACATGGGGATTGCCGGCGAAACGCCCGCCGAGGACCCGGCCTCCACGCTCACACATCACGGCGGCCTGGATGTCGGCATCAGCCTGAACTGCGGCGACACCCACAAGTGGATCGGCGGCCTCGCCGGTTGCAGCCACAACGGGTTCGGCACCTATGGCCACGGCCATGGCGACAAGAACCAGGTCATGTATTTCACGCCGCGCGTGAACGGCATCCAGATCGGCGCGTCCTACATCCCGGACACCGGACAGGAGCACGCCTCCAAGGCGTTGAACGACAACGATAACAGCGCTTGGGCGGTCGGAGGCAACTATGTCGGCGACTTCGGCGACGGCCTCAATATCGCGGTCTCTCTGGGCCATTACCAAGCAGACCAGAGCGACATGGACTTCGACTACATCTCGGGAGCCGCGCCTGCCTCCGGTGGAACGGACAAGCGCGTTACCAAGGGCAAACTCGCCGCCGACGAGAAGGCGTGGAAGGCGTTCGAGTTCCTCAACGATCCCGACGATCCGACCACGATTGCGGACCCGACCCCGGGCGTCGCAGGCATCACGAACGCAGAGAGGAACGCGGCGATTGCCGATATCAGCCGCAACGGCTTGCTGGCTCAAGATAACATCATGGCCGCGACCGACGGCTCAATGATGAAGGGCGGCAACAAAACCTTCTCCAACGCCGCCCTGCAAGTCAGCATGGGCTCGTTCAGCTTCGGCGTCGTCTATGCCACGAATGACGGAGGCGCTTATACGACCATGACCGACTACATGGTCGTGAACGCCAACGATACTGAGGACAGAGCTGCCTATCTGGCACTCTTGAACGAAACCCCCGGCAGCTATCAGTCCACTGACGGCACAGCCACCGGCACCGTTACCCGGCGCGGCGATGATACGGCCTTGACGGCTAGCGTCACCGCCGACGGATCCGACATCCACCTTTACAGGACCGGCGGCACGGACGCTGCCCCGACATATGCGGTGGAGTCAGCGACCAACAACGACCCTGCCAACGACATCGTGATGCAGAAGGTCGTCGAGGACGAGTCCAAGAACTGGGATACCTGGGGCGCGGGCGTGAAGTATTCGGACGGCCCGATGGCGGTCAGCCTCAGCCACCTGTCCACCGAGTGGGACAATGGCGACGAGCAGGAAGCGACCATGCTGTCGCTGTCCTATTCGCTCGCGCCGGGCGTTGCCTCCAAGTCCTCGATCGTCACGGCTGAGCGTAGCTTTGCGAGCGGCCGTGACATCGAAGGCACGGCCTTCGTGACCGGCATTACGATCGGCTTCTGATCGTCGATCTCGGAACAGGCCGGCCGGGGCCAAGACGGGTAGATCCCCTACCTCCTTTCAGCCCCGGCCGGTCGCCGCGGGAACGGGTTGCAACGGTCCCCCGGCAGGTGGCCGGAGCGGTTCGCCGCTCCGGCCATTCTTTGCGTGTTACAGTCCCCCGTTCGTTTCCCAACGCAGATGCGAAGGGATGGCCAATGGCGGACGAACGGTCCGGAACGAGGGGCCAACTCACCACCGACGAGCGTCTCGACCGTATCAAGGAGACGATGGTTTACTTCAATCGTCGGCAGGACGAGGACCTCGCGCTGTCGCAGGAGATGAAGCTGGATTTCCTGCAGGAGTTCAGAAACGTCCGAACAACAATCCTCATCTCGGCGGCCCTGCTGCTCGCGGTCATCGTCACGATGTCGATTGTCTGATGAAAATTCCGGCTCGGCAGATGGAAACATGTGTGTAATCACACTGCCGTTCATTTCCGGGGCAAAGCCCGATTCGCGGGCCGGGATCAATCCGTTTGGCTAGCGAAGCCCATAATCCCCATTCGTCTTGCGGCTTACGACCGGCAGACTGCCCTACCTCATAGAGGCCGAAGTCCCGCCCGGGTGACCGACGCCTGTTTTCATGTTACGGGGCGGATGGCCTGAAAGAATGGCCGGAGCGGCGAACCACTCCGGCCACCTGCCGGGGGACCGTTGCAACCCGTTCCCGCGGCGACCGGCTGGAGCTGAAAGGAGGTAGGGGATCTACCCATCTTGGCTCCGGCCGGCCTGTTCGGAGATCGACGATCAGAAGGCGAGGTCGAGACCGGTCACGAAGACGGTGCCTTCGCTCATCTTCGTGTCGTCCTCGACCGCGATGATCGACGACTTCCAGTCCACGCCCGGCGCCAGCTTATAGCCGGCGGAGAGCCCGGTTGCGGTCCGCTCATCGCCGTTCTCGCGCTCATGGCTCACATGGTCGATGCTCACCGACATCGGACCATCCGAATAGGCGATGCCAACCGCCCAAGTGTCCGACTGCCCGGACTCGTCCTCGACAGCCTTGACCATGGTGATGGGTGCAGGTGTGTCGCCTGCGACAGCCGGATAGGTACCGGTCGCTTCGTTGGCTTCCGTGTGGGACAGGTCCTCCGGCAACTTCGTGCACTCCGCCATTGCCAGAGTGTCTCCAGCACCAGTGTAGCACTGCGGCACATAACCGCCGTCGTCGCGCGTAGCGTAGGAGGCGCCGAAGGTGAACCCGCTCATGCCGACCTGGATGCCCGCATTTGTGAAGGTCTTGTCGTCGAAGCCCTTCATCATGTCGTCGTCTGCGACCTCAGTGACGGCGGCGTTGCTGGTATCGTTGTTGTACATATTGTACTTCAACATGCCGGTGTTCGAGACGTTGACATGGCCGAGCGAGACCTTGACCGACATGTCGCCGACGGTCTGGTTGAAGTTGATGCCCGCAGCCCAGACCGCGTCGTCATTGTTCTTCGGGTCGCCGCCGGCCGAGTTCTCGTTCTTCGAGTCCGGGCCGTAGGAGACGCCCACCTGCACGCCGTTCACGCGCGGGGTGATGTAGATGACGTTCCGGTTGTCGCCGGGGATGGTCCAACCGGCGGTCTCCAGGTAAACGCCCGGCACCCAGTTCTGGGTGTCGCCCGCGTTCAGGCCCACGCCCGCGCCGAAGCCGGCGGCGTAATGCATGCGTGCATGGATCGGGTCGCGCTGGCCGATCTCGATCGTGCCGAACTCACCGCTCATGCGCACGAAGGACTCGTCGATCTCGGTCTGGTCGCTGCCGTCCTTGTCTTCGTTGTTGGCCTCAAGCTCGACATGCACGGTGAACTTCAGGCCGCTGTCGGACTCCAGCGAACCCCTGAAATGGATTTCCGAGTCGGACTGCACGCCGAAGCCGCCGTCCGCGCCGTCATCGTCGCGGTTGGCATAGCCGACCCACTGCTCCATGTAGCCGCCGACGCCCAGACTCAGCATGTCAGCGGCGGAAGCCGGCACCGCAGCGATCACTCCGGCGCATGCAAGCGCGCCGGCGGCCGCGGTCGTCATGAGGAAATTTCTCATAATCCCCGTTGCGGGGCGTTATGCTGAAATTGCCCATAATTCCTGTGGCCTCCTTGCAGCGGCAAAAGGCTTGATTTTCGGATTCAGAGCGGCGGGACCATCGGGCTGGCAA
>CAZUGT010000187.1:0-6387 GCA_964620095.1 uncultured Rhodospirillaceae bacterium
GTACCACATCGGATATCGCCGGCAACCGGGCCATCGCGCAGACCAAGATGACCATCAACCAGCGGGCCGAGGTCGAGGGGGTGTGGTGCGACGTGGTCTGTCTCGGCCGGTTTTACGATTTCCTGGAAAAGCGGGACGGCAGGTGGGGGTTCGTGGTGCGCCAGCCGATCTACGAAAAGGACTGGATCGCGGCGCTCGACCCCAACGCGACGCTCACGCTGGATCAATCCATTCTCGACAGCTATCCCGTCGGCTACCGGCATCTGGCCTATTTGCAGGCCGGCCTCGGCTACGACGTCAAGCGGGACATGCCCGGCCTCAAGGGGCCGGAAGTCGAAGCGCTCTACGCGCACGGCAAGGCCTGGCTGGAGGGCAAGCCGCTGGAAATGTGACTGGCGGATGCAGGCAAGGACGCAGGTGACGCAGGCGGCGAACTCGATGCCCGGCACGGAATCTAGGCCAGCGCCCCCGACTGGAAATCCCGCACCGCCTGCTCCAGTTCCTGGTGGGTATTCATCACGAACGGTCCGTAACGGGCCACCGGCTCGTTGATCGGCCTGCCCTCGCAATAGAGGATTTGCGCGCCGCCGGGTCCCGCCGTGACGCCGGCCTCTCCTTCGCCGTGAAACACCGCCACCGAGGGCGCCGGCGCATGCCGATCGCGTCCCAGGTTGTCGGCGGCGGTGATGGATCCCTCATGAACGCACATGAAGAGGCCGTTGCCGGTATCGGTCATGGCCGCCCAGTCCGCGTTCGGCTCCAGGGTCACGTCCAGCAGACGGATCGGCGTATGCGCCCGGGCCGGACCGGTGACGCCGTCATACTCGCCGGCAAACACCCGGACCACGCCGCCTTCGACATCGACCGACGGCACGTCGCCCGCCGGAATATCCTGATAGCGGGGCTCGGTCATCTTGAGCGCCGCTGGCAGATTGACCCAGAGCTGGAAGCCGCGCAGCCGGCCCCCGACCATCTCCGGCATCTCGGAATGGATGATTCCCCTGCCCGCGGTCATCCACTGGATGTCGCCCGGGCCCAGCACGCCCCCATTGCCCACCGAATCCTTGTGTCGCACCAGCCCCTCGAACATGATGGTCACGGTCTCGAACCCCCGGTGGGGATGGTCCGGAAACCCCGCCATATAGGTATCCGGGTCGTCATTGTTCATCCTGTCGAGCATGAGAAACGGGTCGACCATGTCGAGGGACGGGGTGCCGATCATGCGGGTCAGTTGGACGCCCGCGCCATCGGAAGTGGGCATGCCGGCGTGAACCTGGGTCAGCGTACGCTTTTCGGACATTTCCTGGATTCCCTGTCCCGCTTGCCGATCAATGTGGCCGATTAATGCGGCCGATCAGACTGGCGTGATTGATATTGTGAGACTATCTGCTCAGGAGGTAGTCTTTTCCCCGCGCACACGCAAGAAGGAACGGAAGATGCTCGACCAGCCGGAAACCATCACGGGTACTCTCACCTTCGCCGTCGATATCGGCGAAAAGCCGGTCACCTACCCGGAAAAGGACGTCAACGACCCGACCCGCAACACGGGCGAGTATGAAGACCGGGAGGTGGAGCTGCACAACGGCCGCCTGATCCGCGACCGGCTCAGCCTCGACAAGGAAGGCTTCATCCTGCTCGACAGCAAGACGGCGACCACGGATTTCTACGACGAAGCGGCCGTCAAGGGCGCCTACTACGACGAATGCATGGCCATCGTGAAGGAACACACCGGCGCCGACGAGATCGTGGTCATCGACCACACCATCCGGGTCCAGGACGAGGCAAAGCGCAAGGAGATGGATGTCCGCGCGCCGGTGCCGTCGGTGCACAACGACTTCACCGACTGGTCGGGACGCAAGCGGGTGCACGACATATTTCCCGAGGACGAGGCCGAAGACCGGCTGACCCGCCGGGTGGTGAGCGTCAATGTCTGGCGGCCGATCATGGAGCCGGTGATGACCGAGCCCCTGGTTCTCTGCGATGCCACGACCCTCGGCGAGGGCGATTTGATCGCCGCCGATCACATCTACACCTATCGGCGGGGCGAAACCTTCCGGGTCGCCCATTCGGACGGCCAGAAATGGTACTTCTTCCCCGAGATGACCATGAGCGAGGCGGTGCTGATCAAGTGCTTCGACACTGAGACCGACCGTACCCGCTTCAATGCGCACGGCGCCGCCCGCATCGCGGCTCCCGAAGGCGTCGCCCCCCGGGAGAGCATCGAGGTCCGCACCCTCGCCTTCTTCAACGACTAGGAGGACCGCCGATGGCAAAGGCTGTTTGGAACGGCGAGGTGATCGCCGAGAGCGACGACATCGTCATGGTCGAGGCCAACCCCTATTTCCCCATCGGCTCGGTGAAGGACGGCGTGCTGACCAGGAGCGACAGCCCCCGCACCTTCTGTCATTGGAAGGGCTTCGCCGATTACTATGACGTGACGGTTGGCGAAGCGGCCAACGAAGGCGCGGCCTGGTACTACGACGAGCCCTACAAGCAGGCGGCCGAAATCAAGGACCGGGTGGCGTTCTGGAACGGCGTCGAAATCGAAGGGGCGCCGGAGGACAAAGGCAAGTTCGAGCCCGAACCCAGCCGGATCGGCGGCCTCACGGGCTGGCCGGCCCTTTGCTGGCTGTTGCGTCATCCGGAGAAATCCGAGTTCACCGCCTCCGAGGTGGAGGAAATCACCAAGATTCCGGCGCCCGACCTGGAGGCGGCGTTCCAGGTCTTCGACGTCCAGCGCTACGCCACCCGTTACGAGTGGTCGCTGGAGGGCGAAGGCGCCGGCCTACTGCTCAAGAAGGCGGTCTAGCCTTCACGGAATTTTCGGGATTCCATGGAATTGAGTTAGCATGGCACCTGCGGCCTATGGTCCATTCCAAGGGGATAGGCATCCCGCACACCGAGAGACGCAACGCACCACTTAAACCGGGAGACACTTATGGCAACGTTCATCATGCTCATGAACTTCACGCAGGACGGCGTGGCGGGGATCAAGGACGCCCCGAACCGCCGCAAACAGGCGGAGGATCTCGCCGAAAAGTGCGGGGTGAATATCACGGCCAATTACCTGACCATGGGCTCCTATGACCGGGTCAGCATCGTCGAGGCACAGAACGGTGAAGCCGTCGCCAGATTCGCCTTGGCGCTCGGCGGTCTCGGATTTCTGTCGACGACGACACTCCGGGCGTTCAATTCGGACGAGGCCGACGCCATCGTCAGTTCACTGCCGTAAACAGAAAAAAAGGCGGCCCCGCTCCAGAGCCGGGGACCGCCTCTTTCTTTTGCTCGAACCGGCGGCCTAGCCGAGGGCCTCGAGGTCGGCCAATGTCTTCTCGGGCTCCGGCCGGGTCGTATAGTTCGGGTGGATATCGGCCGCCCGGACGACGCCGGAGCCGTCGATCACCAGCCGCGACGGGATGGGCAGCGTCCAGCTGTCGTCGCCATTGGTTCCCGGCAGGTCGAGACCGAAACCCTCGTAAATCGTCTTCACGTCGTCCGGCACCTGGAACTTGATGCCGAGCTCGGCGGCATAGTCGTTGCCGGCGTCGGTGAGGATGTCGAAGGTCAGGTTGTGCTTCTCGACCATGGCCCGGGTCTTTTCGGCCAGCTGGGGGCAGAGCGCCACCAAGGTCGCGCCGGCGGCTTCGATATGGTCCTGTACTTCCTGCAAAGCATACAGCTCCGCATTACAGTAGGGTCACCATTCCCCCCGATAGACGGTCAGGACCACCGGGCCCTTGGCCAGCAGATCGGCCGAATTGACCGTCTCGCCCCGCGAATTGGGGAGCGAGAAAGCCGGCAGGGTGTCGCCGACCTGGATGCAGGTATCGAGGATGCCGGATTCCGCCAGTTCCTTGGTCGCGGCGCCCATGACGGCCCGAACCTCGTCCGGCATCCGCTTGGCGCCGGCCTCGCGGATGGCGGCAAGTTTTTCTTCTAAGCTCATTTGATTCTCCACGTCTTACTCAGGTCTTGATCCCAAGACTGTCTCCACCTTAGAGCAGCGATCGGGCCTTGGCGATAACGTTCCAGGTGGTGCGTTCCGCCGCATCCGGTCCGCGGAACCGGGCTATTCGGCGGCGTCGAATTCGCCGTAATGGGGATAGGTATTGGCCATGTACCAGCGATAGAAATCCCAGTAGGACTCGGCCGGATACTTGGGCGGATTATCGGGGCCGGTACAGGTGGGCAGACATTCGCACACCGGCTCGAACGCACTGTTCACGAATAGCGCGATGGAGTAGCGGTCCACGTCCTTGGGCGGAATGACCCGGTGGGGCGTGGCGCGGAACCGGTCGTTGGACCAGCGGCCCAGAAATTGGCCGGTATTGACCAGAATGGCGTCGTCCATGCGCGGCGGGCGGAACCAGTTGCCGTCCACGTCGAGAATTTCCAGCCCGTCCACGTCGGCCTGCGGCAGAAATGTCATGAAGCCCGTATCGGCATGCGGGCCCAGCCCGAACTCGTTGTCCCCCAGATCCAGCACCGGCGGATAGTGGGCCATCCGGAAATAGGTATAATTGTTCTCGAAATACGGTTTGAAGAAGTCCTTCTCCAGACCCAGCGCCGTCGCCCAAACCGGCAACAGCGTCTTGCCGAGATTTGTCAGCGTGGCCATGTATTCCCGAACCGTTTCCCGGAAACCGGGCAAATCGTCCGGCCACTGGTTTTCGTCGTAGAAGAATTTGCCTGCCTGCCGGTTGGGGTCGTCTTCGGGATATTCGGTCGCGAACACCAGCACTTCGGTGCTGTCGAACTTGGTGTTCTCGTTATAGGTGGAGTGCTTGACCATGGTGAAGCCGGGCTTGATATAGCCCCGCTGGTTCACGTTGATCTCGAGCTTCATCTTTTCTTCGATGGGCAGATCGTGAAAGCGCCGGGTCTCGGAGAATATCCGTTCGATCAGGTCGTCGCCGACCCCATGATTGCGGATGAAAAAGAAACCGACATTCTCACACGCATCGCGGAGTTGATCCGCCAACGCTTCCAGCGCGCCCTCCTCGCCCGCGAGAAAAGGGCCGGTATCGAGCACCGGCAGCTCACCGATTTCGACTAAACGATCGTCACTTGCCATGACCAAAGGCTCCCAGCTGGCCGTCCACATGCGTCCCATATGCCGCCACCCTTCTTCGGGTGGACATTCGCCTAATATTGAACGCTAATTGCCGGAATTTGAAGCCATATCGAACTTCGAGGATGGACGGAATGGGACAAGCAGCGGGCATCATCGGCTTGGGCATCATGGGATCGGCCTTCAGCCGAAATATGATGAAGAACGGCGTACAGGTCATCGGTTACGACATCGATGACGGCAAATTGGACGGCCTGGTCAAGGAGGGGCTGACGCGGGCCGGATCTCCCGCCGATGTCGCCCGCCAGGCGGACGTGGTGATCACCTCCCTTCCCTCGCCGGCCGCCTTCCATGCGGTGATGACCGGGGAAAATGGTCTCGCGTCCTCGGGTAAGGCCGGTCTGGTGGTCGCCGACACCTGCACCCTCACCGTCGAGGACAAGCAGAAGGCGTTCGATGCCCTCGCGCCCCATGATGTCATCCTGCTCGACTGTCCGGTGAGCGGCACCGGCGCGCAGGCCGCCAACGCCGATCTCGCCATACTCGGCTCGGGCGACGAGGCGGCCTTCCGGAAAGCAAAACCCGTACTCGAGAGCTTTTCGCGAAACGCTCACTATGTCGGCGCTTTCGGCAACGGCTCCAAGACCAAATACGTCGCCAACCTGCTGGTTGCCATCCACAACGTGTCGGCCGCCGAGGCACTGGTGTTGGGACAAAAAGCCGGGTTGGACCCGGCAACCCTGCTGGCTGTCCTTCAGGATGGCGCCGGGAACTCCCGCATGCTGGAAATGCGGGGACCGATGATGGTGGCCAACGACTACACATCGAAGGTGTCCGCCACCATGATCACCCAGGACAAGGACATGGGGATCATCAACGCCTTCATCGACGAAGTGGGCGCGCCCGCCCCGTTATTCAAGGCGACGCTCGACCTGTACAAGGCCGCGCTGTCCCAGGGATTGGAGAACAGCGACACCGCCTCGGTCTGCGCGGTACTGGAGAATATGGCCGGCATGGAACGGGATTAATCCGGCACGGCCGGTCGACGAATCCAGATAGGCGCGGCCATGGTCATGGCCCGGGAAACGCGCTAAATTAGCCCGCATTTCCCGCCAGGGGCACGGCCTGCGTCGCGTCCAGGCGGTCGAGCCGCCAGGAGCGGGCCGAAAAGCGTAGCGGCGCCTACGGTGGAGGCCCGCGACGCCGCGGGCGGGCGCCTGGGCGCGACCCGCAGGGCGGCGCTGTCAGGCTGGCAGGGTGTGTCAAGCCGCTTGCCCGATGTCACCGCATCGCACGGCGCGGCTTTCCTGCCCTGC
>CAZUGT010000188.1:0-6242 GCA_964620095.1 uncultured Rhodospirillaceae bacterium
TTCGTCGTAGGGGGCGAAGTAGTCGCTGTGGGCCGCGAGGAGTTCGTTGCGGCGGTCGTTCATGCCGGGCTTGCCGGTCCCGCGGATATACCAGAACACGTCGCCGTCTTCGCGGACGAAGTCGCGCTGCAATTTTCCGAGCGGGTTCCCCCAGCGGGTGATGTTCACCTCCCCGTAGACCCCGTTCAGGTTGTTGGGCTCGTTGTCGATGAAGCGGCGGACGGCCTCCCAGTCCGGGAAATCGACGAACAGGACGCTGGACAGGAATTGTTCGTTGTCGTCGGTCCGGGTCGCGCCGCGGGCGATGAAATGGTCCGCGTGATCGTCGAAATATTGCCAATGGTCGTCCCGGGATTGCCGGCGGCGTTCCGGATGCCGCTGGTCGTCGATCAGTTGAACATGAAAGTCCATGGCCCGGCTATCCGCCCGTCTCCTCGCCCTTCTCGTCGCACTTCTCTTCATTGGCCTCGGCCCGCAAGCTCAATTTGTCGATCTTGGCGAGGGGACCGCTGCGCGGCAACTCGTCCAGAATTCGAACCTCGGCGGGGACCTTGAAATCGGCCAGTTTCGACCGGCAGGTCTCGAATACGCGGTCTTCGACCGTCGCGCCCTGGCCGCCGAAATCATCTCCCGGAACCACGAAGGCGACCGGAAGCTGCCCGTGCAGGTCGTCGCGCCGCCCGACCACGGCCACCTCGGATATTTCGGGCATCGAGGCGATCACCCGCTCGATTTCCGATGCCGCGACGTTCTCGCCGCGCACTTTCAGCATGTCCTTCAAACGGTCCCGATAGCGGATGAAGCCGTCTTCGGAGGCCTCCACCAGATCGCCGGTCAGAAACCGGCCCTGGTCATCGAAACTCTCGTCGGTCGCCTGCGGATTGTTCAGGTATTCGGCGAACAGCGAGAGCCCGGGGATCCCGCCGATACGAAGCTCGCCGGCCTCGCCCACCTCCGCGTCCGTTCCGTCTTCGCGGGTGATGGCGATATCGTACTCGGGCGCCGGGCGGCCCATGGACATGGACGGGTTCGGCTTGTCGATGTGCCCGACGATCGGGTGCGCGACGGTTTCCGTCATGCCGAACCATCCGAGCGTCTTGATTCCGAAATATGCATCGCTGGGCGGTTCGCAGAACGCCTCTCCCCACAGGCGGAAGGAATGCGCCGGGACGTCCCGCTCCTTCAGCAAATTCACGCAGAACGTCATGATCGAACACCAGGTCGCCTCGTGCTCGAGGGCGACGTCCCAAAATCGGGACAAACTGAACCGCGGCTGGAGCACCACGGTGCAGCCGGCCCACAGGCTCGGCAGGACCGAGTAGGCCTGCGCGTTGATATGGAACAGCGGCAGGAAGGTCAGGGTGACGTCGCCGGGGACCATCGCCTGCTGCGCCCCATTGACCCGCGCGCCAAAAAGCAGGTTTGCGTGGGTCAGGACGACGCCTTTCGGCCTCGCGGTGGTGCCCGAGGTGTAGAAGATCACGCAGGGCGCGTTCGCATCGACAAACCGGTCCGGCAGGCTTTCCGGATCTCCGAACAGGGCGCCGAACGAGTCGGCGGCGGGCGGCGGGCCGGCGATTTCCGCATGTGACGGGGCATCGGCGGTCACGATCCAGTCCAGTTGCGCGCCCGCCTCTCCCATGGCGCCGGCGAAAGCCGGTTGGGTGAGCGCGCCCGCCGCCCCGGAATGCTCGACGAAATAGCCGAGCTCGTCCGCCGTCGAACGGCTGTTCGTCACCACCGAGACGGCGCCGAGCCGGGCGCAGGCGAAGATCGCCAGCAGCATCTCCACGCAGTTTTCCATGTGGACGACGACCTTGTCGCCCCGTCCGACTCCCCGGGCGCCGAGACCGGCGGCGATGCGGAGCGCGGCGTCGTGGAATCGCCGGTAACTCCACGTCCGGGCCGGCAGCGGGGTGTCGTCGTCGAACGGCTCCCAGATGACGAAGGGGTGTTGCGGCCTGGTCCGGGCGTGATGTTCCAGCAGGCTGACGACGTCGTAGCCCGAAAAACTATGAACCGGCGGAAGTTGGCGGCGCATCGGAATTCCCCCTGCTGTGACAGCCCATATCCCGCGGTTTACTGCTAGGACCGGAAAGCGGGCATGACCTCGGCGGAGAACAGCCGCAGCTTTTCCTGGCCCCCGACCGTCGTAATCAGGATGTACTCGAAGCCCATGTCCTCCAGCTCCCGAAGACGTCCGATCACTTCGCCGGGCTGGCCGATTATGTATGCATCATCCTCGGCGAAATCGGAATTGTCGTAACTCGTGGGCTCGTTTCCCGGCAGCTTGCCGAACTGGTCGATTTTCTTCTGCGCTTCGACCCGCTGCGCCTTGGCCGCTTCGGTCTCGGCGGCGGATTCGGTGACGATGACGGTCCGGTTCAAGGCAAGCCGCATGGGATCGAATTCGCGTCCCGCCTTCTCGCAGCCCGACTTGAAATTGCCGAGACGCTCGGCCGTCTTGGCGCGGTTCGAGAACTGATCGATCAGGACATGAAAGCCCTTCTCGGCCGCGGCCCGGATGGACTCGGGCCGCCCGGCCCCGACCCATAGGGGCGGATGGGGTTTCTGGACGGGCGCGGGCTCCACGATGATGTCATTGAACTTCCAGTGCTCGGTGTCGACGTCGAAACGCTCCGTCGAAAGCCAGGCCTTCTTGATGATCTCGAGGGATTCCTCGTATCGGGCGTGCGCCTCGTCCTTGGAGATGGCGAAGCCGTTGAACTCGATATCCCGGTAGCCCTTGCCGATACCCACGTCGAGACGGCCGCCCGACACCAGATCGACGGTGGACAGCTGTTCGGCCAGCATGACGGGGTTGTGCCAGGGAAGCACCAGAACGCCGGTGCCGAGGCGTATGCGGGACGTCAGGCCGGCGAGATACCCCAGCAGGTTGGTCGTGGCGGAGACCTGGCCGATGCCCGAGAAGTGATGCTCGACGACGAACAGGCTGTGATAGCCGAGGCGATCCGCCTCCTGCACATAGTCGATAAACGCGTGGTATCCGACGCTGTCCATGGATTCGCTGCCGCGTTTGGCGATGGCGCCGCCGAATAGTCCGAATTTCAAGAGCCCCTCCCCTTATGGCTTCCCGGCCGCCCGGTTTCTCCGATGGCCGTACACCCTCCGCCGCAGCCGGAGACCGCAAAGCATAGCCGAATTACTTTACATGTAAACTAAAAATATGTATGGGTTGGTCCCTGAAATCGAAACTGCCGCGCATCCGATCACTATGACCTCCAGGAAACCCCGGAAGAAACCCAAGACCATGTGGAAGCCCGACCGGCACCGGTTTCAGGCGTTGCCCGTGCTGTTCCTCCGGGCCCGGGAGGCCTCGGTCCAGAACGTAAGGCCCATCTTCCGGGAGCATGGATTGACGGAGCAGCGCTGGCGGGTTCTCCGGGCGATCTACGATACGGATACGCTGAGCGCCAGCGAACTGGCCAAGGAAGTCTTCCTGAGCATGACCAGCATATCCCGGATCACCAAGCAGCTCGGCGCCGACAAGCTGATCGCCCGTTCGAGCGACCGGTCCGACCGGCGCAGCATCCGCTTTTCGATCACCCGGAAAGGGCGGGAGCTGTGTTCGATCGTCGGCCCGGCCCTGGAAAAAAGGCATCGGGACACGCTCAGGGAACTCGACAACATCGACATCGACGAGGTCGAAAAAACGCTCAACGCCCTCATCGAGGAACTTGGCGGCCTGGCGATCCCCGGCGGTTAGAGCGGGTCCGGTGGGCCGGGGTATGACGTACTCCATTTGGAACACACTCCGGTCGTCATGCCCCGACTTGTTCGGGGCATCCAGGATATTCACCACGGAGAACACCGAGGACACGGAGTATCTACACTCGAATCCGCTCCGTGATCTCTGTGTGCTCTGTGGTTCAAAATTGAAAACGTGGATGGCCGGGTCTGACGCCCGGCCATGACGAATTGGTGGGCCGGGGTAGGACGAATTGGGCTTGAGCAACCGGATGGATGGGTAACACTATGGACCGGTTACATGGGTAACAGTGACGGCAGGCAATCAACCGGGGAGGCGCTAGACTTGGAAACCAAACTTCCGGACGGCTGGCCGAAAGACAAGCCGATGGCCGTCAGCATCAACATCCCCTTTGAATGGTGGGTGGAAGGCGATTCGCCGGGCGTGTCGCCCATGGGCAACCCGCTGAAGCCCGGCTTCAAGGACACGGCCGCCCTGCAATGGGCCGAATACGCGCTCAAGCACGGTCTCTACCGCATGCTCGACATCGCGGAAAAGCACGACGTGAAGGTCACCAGCTCGACCAGCGCCATCATCACGGAGTCACATCCCGAGGCCCTGAAACGGCTGGATGCCGGCGGGCATGAAATTCAGGCCCATGCCTGGGCGCAGGGCGAGCTTGCGGTCTACATGAGCCGCGAGGAAGAGGACGCCAATATCAAGCGCTGCATGGAAGCCTTCGACAAGTGCCTGGGGTATGTGCCCAAGGGCTACGGCATTCCCCGGGGCACCGTCAGCGAGAACTCCGCCGAGCTGCTCGCGGCCAACGGCTTCAAGTACTACAACGACGACATGTCGGCCGAGATGCCCTATGTGGAGGAGACCCCCGCCGGGCCCATCGCCGTGGTTCCCTATGACATGGAGGTCAACGATCTCCCCTTCGCCATGCGCTACGGCAATCCCCTGCCCGAGTTCACAAAACTGGTCGAGGACGTGATCGCCGGCTATCCGGAGATCGGCAGCCCGCCCGCCATTCTCGATATTACCTTTCATGCCCAGGTGGCGGGCCGGGTCGTCGGGCTCATTCAGTTCAACCGCATTCTCAAGATGCTGAAGGACGTGCCGTGGATCTGGCTCACGACGCGCGGCGAGATAGCGAAACTGGTTCTGCCCTACTAACCGTCCGGTGAGGAAACTCATGGAAACCGAAATCACGTTCCGGTCCGAAGGTATCGACATTTCCGGCGTCCTGCACCGGCCGGACGGACCGCCGTCGAACGGCAAGGCGCCCGCCATCATCACCATACACGGCTTCGGCGGTTCCAAGATCGACCAGGGGATGGTCGATGCCTGCCGGGCATTTCGCGACTGGGGCTATGTCGCCCTGCGGCTGGACATGCGCGGATGCGGCCAGAGCGGCGGTACGCCCGGGCGGATCATTTCGTTCGACCAGGTCGCCGACACCCGCAACGCCGTAAGCTGGCTCGCCGAACAGGACGGCGTCGACGCCGAAAAAATCTGCCTGCTGGGCGACAGCATGGGCGGCGCGGTGGCCGCCTATACGGGGAGCACCGACGACCGCGTCGCCGCCGTCATCTCCGTCGGCGGCTGGGGGCACGGCGCCGATAAACTCAAGGGCCAGCACCCGGGTCCCGGCGCCTGGGAGAAATTCCTCAAGATGCTCGACGACGGGCGGAAGCACCGCCAGGAGACCGGCGAGTCCCTCTGGGTCTCCAGGTTCGATATCGTTCCCATCCCCGAACATATGCGGGGCCATTTGCCGAAGGACGCGGTCATGGAGTTTCCCGTCGAGACCGCCCAGAGCATCTACGATTTTCGTCCCAATCAAGTGCTCGCCCAGTTGGCGCCCAGGCCCCTGCTTCTGCTTCATGCCTCCAAGGACGCCGTGACGCCGACAGGGTCTTCCATAGACATGTTCCGATGCGCGGGCCGGCCGACCGATTTGATGTTTCTCGCCGACGTCGATCATTTCCCGCTGGCAGTCGGGAACAAGCGGATTTACGACATCATGAAGGGCTGGCTGGATATTCGATTGCCGCTGTCCTGAGCGGCGGGACACGGCAGCGGGCGCGGTTTTGAAGAGGCCCCAGGGGCAACAATTCGATGGGACGGATTTCAACAAGACCAGGGCGCGGCTTCCATGGGCGGACCGATTGATGGACGCCCCGGTTCCCACAAGACCGAAGCTCGAGCTGCCCGCCGACAGCTGCGACTGTCATTGCCATCTGTTCGGGCCGGGATCGAAATATCCGCCCGCCCGTGAATCGCCAAACGAGAATCCGGCCGCGACGGCCGAGGCCCTGAAACGCGCGCACGACATTCTCGGTATCGAGCGGGCCGTGCTGGTCCAGACGCCGGCGCACGGCACGGACAACACCATCATCGTTGACGCGATCTCGGCCGGAAACGGCCGCTACCGGGGCGTTGGACGGGCCGATCAAACCGTCACCGATGCCGAACTGCAGGCATTGCACGATGGCGGCATCCGGGGCCTGCGCTTCGAGTACCTGAA
>CAZUGT010000189.1:0-4711 GCA_964620095.1 uncultured Rhodospirillaceae bacterium
CTGCCTCCGGACGGTTTGGAGAAACTTCACCGCCGCATAGCCGAGGCGTTCGAGCCGTACAACAAGGGCGGTCACTATGAGGTGCTGTCCACCGATCGCCTCGGCAGCGGGCGCAAGCCCGCATAGGCCCGCCTGAACGGAACCGATCTCGGAACAGATCGCCGAACTCGCGGCCGCCAACCTCTCGGCTCCGTGCCGCCCGCCATCGGCTTCAAGGGGGCGGCGTGAGCCCCTTGAGTCCCACCGGATTAATCTGAGACACTGAACTCATGCATCGGGAAATCACGGGACCATTGGTCTGGCGCGGTCCGGACCTGCAGAACGGCAGGGGCTGGCTGCGGCGCATGACCGGGACCCATGTCGCCGAGATCGACGCGGCGCTTGGCGTGACCAGGGAAAAGGGCCTCGGCCTGGCGGAAATGACGGCGGAGGACTTTCCCCTGCCGACCTTCTCCGAGGATCTGGCGGAGATGCGGCGGGAACTGGAGGAGGGCACGGGCGCACAACTCTACAGAGGGTTCCCCGTTGCCGATTATTCCAAGGACGAGCTCCGGACGATCTATTGGGGGATCGGCCTCCATGTGGGTTGGGCGGTCTCCCAGTCGAAGCGGGGCGACCTGCTGGGCGACGTCAGGGATATCGGCACGCCCAGGGATGGGCCGGAATTTCGGGGCTACACCTCGAGTGGAGAGCTGACGTTCCACACCGATGCAGCGGACGTGACGGGACTTTTTTGCCTGCATCCCGCCAAATCGGGGGGCATCAGCCGGATCGTCTCGGCCGCCGCAATCCACAACGAGATATTGCGCACCCGCCCCGACCTGCTGGACGTGCTCTATGGGACCTATTGGTGGAGCCGCCAGGGAAACGAACTGCCCGGACAGGAGCCATACTACACCCAGCCGATTTTCGCGGACGAAGACGGCTACTTCGCCAGCCGGTACACGCCGACCCATATCCGGTCGGCGACCCGGTCGGGCGCGACGCCGCCGCCGAC
Organism: uncultured Rhodospirillaceae bacterium; assembly: GCA_964620095.1. Taxonomy (GTDB): domain Bacteria; phylum Pseudomonadota; class Alphaproteobacteria; order Rhodospirillales; family UBA2165; genus JAJDXO01. Next base: position 998 of record CAZUGT010000189.1, read on the forward strand.
CGGCGCGCAAATCGAGGCTCTCGACTACGTGGAGGCGCTCAACAACCGGCCTGAATTCTATCTCGAAATGATGTTCGAGGCCGGGGACATTCAGTTCCTCAACAACCACCTGACCTATCACATGCGGACCGAGTTCGAGGATTTCGACGAACCCGAAAGGAAACGTCATTTGTTGCGGCTGTGGCTCTCGATCCCCAACAGCCGGCCGCTGTCGCAGGGTTTCGCGCCGTTCTTCGGCGACGTCAGCGCCGGTGTCATCCGCGGCGGATTTCCCGGTCACGGCGCCGAGGCCCATTTCGTCACGGCCTGAGAGGCGACGAAGCCGGGAATTCGTCCCGCGCGGCCGTCGCCGCCAATTTCCGGATATGTGCCGCTGAATTTATTTGACGGCGATCCCCGGTCAGCCTGTTGACTATCGCCGACGAAAAAATGATCATGATCAGATATCAATGCCCCAACGGGCGACATTCATATTTTGTCCAGGGAGCAATTGGATGAAATTTGATTTCTTGGCGATGGTGGCGACTCCCGGCACCAACAAGGAGGCCGTTGCGGCGTTCCGCGAAGGGGTCATGAAGGCGCGGAACGCTCCCCGGATCAAAGCCAAGCCCGAAGTCGTGAACCACCTTAAGGCGCGGTTCTACTCAGCTACTAAGAAGTAGTCCCCGCAGCCGTGAAAGGCCGGCTTCTCGGGGGGGAAGCCGGCCTTTTTGCGCCCCGGCCAGGCCGATCCATCCCCGCCGGGCCCTGTCAAAGTGGGGGAAATGCTCTAATCTCGTGGAGAAACTTTTCAGCGTGGGGTCAAGAAACAATGGGCGGACGTTTGGAGGGCAAACTTGCCCTGGTGTCGGGCGGCGGATCGGGTCTCGGCAAGGCGACAGCCGAACATCTGGCCGAAGAGGGCGCCCGGGTCGCGGTCACCGACATCGATCTCGCGACCGCGGAGGCGACGGCCAACGGCATCGACGCATCCTATCAGGGGGCGGCCATCGCCCTGCAGCACGACGTCACCGACAGCGCTGCCTGGGCCCGGGTGCTTGGCGATACCAAGGATGCCTTCGGCGGGCTGAATATTCTGGTCAACAACGCCGGCATCAGCATTCACGGCAACACGGAAACGATGACCGAGGACAACTTCAAGACCCTGCTCGACGTCAATGTTACCAGTGTGTTTCTCGGCTGCCAGGCGGCGCTGCCGCTGATGGCCGAGACCGGCCGGGCGTCGATCGTCAATATCTCCTCGACCGCCGGCAAGATGGGAAATCCCAACACCATCGGTTACGGCACCACCAAGGCGGGCGTCGGCTACATGACCAAGTGCGTGGCCCTGGACTGCGCCCAGAAGGGGTACGACATCCGGGCCAACTCCATTCACCCGACTTTCATCGAAACCCCGCTGATCGAGCAGTTCCTGAAAGATGAAGCGGACCTGCAGCGGCTCCACGATCTGGTTCCGCTCGGCCGGATCTGCAAGCCGCGGGATGTGACCTACGCGATCGTCTTCCTGGCGTCGGACGAATCCGCCATGATGACCGGCTCGGAGGTGATCATCGACGGGGGCTTGAGCTGCGGCTACACGCCGAAGGCCACCAGCGAGGAGAAGTAGCCGGACGAGACGGAACGTTCATCGCCGCCCGTTACAGGGGAAGGGCAGATACCGGAGGGGGATTCGATGAAACCGTCCTGGATACCGATTGTAGCCGCGGCCGCCCTCTGGCCCGCCGTTTCGAATGCCGAGACCACGTGGGAAAAGCGCGCGCCGCTGCTCGAACCCAACTCCGAAACCGCCGTGACCCAAATGGGCGACAAATTGTTCGTCATCGGCGGCTATCCGTCGACCCGCATAACCGTCGATACGGTGCAGGTCTATGATTCAAGGACGGACAAGTGGTCGTTCGTCGCCCGGTTGCCTCAACCGATCAACCACGCCATGACCGCCGTCGTCGGCGGGAGGCTATATGTGATCGGCGGGCAACTGACGGCCGGCGGCCGGGGCCGCGCGCCCGGCTATGTGAACACCAATCTGGTCTACGATGTCGACAATGACCGCTGGCTCGGGCGGGCAAGGATGCCGACCTCCCGCTCGGCGGGCATGGCGGCGGTCCTGGACGGCAAGATCTATGTGGCCGGCGGACGGCCGCCCAGGGGATCGGATTTCGCCGTCTATGATCCCGAGACCGACGGCTGGAAGACTCTGCCCGACCTGCCGACCCAGCGGAACCACATGATCGCCGTTGCCCTCGACGGAAAGATCTTCGTCGCCGGCGGCCGGGAAGGGGGCGGCTTCCGGAGCCCGCAAATCGACGCGGTCGAGGCCTTCGATCCCAAGACCGGCAAGTGGGAGCGAAAGGCCCCGCTTTTGGAGCCCCGCAGCGGACTCAATGGCATCGTGCACAAGGGCTGCCTGCACGTTTTCGGCGGTGAGGGGCTCGAAGGCACCAACGAAGACGGCGTCCATACCGAGCACGACGTCTACAACCCGAAAACCGGCAAATGGACCCAGCTTCCGCCCATGCCGGTCCCGATCCACGGGGTGGTCGGCATGGCCTCGTTCGGCGACTGGATTCATCTTCCCGGCGGCGGGATTCGCCAGGGCGGTTCATCGGGAACCACGCTCCATCAGGTGGTGAAGACGGATATCAGCTGCAAATAGCCGCGATTACTCCGCCGCGTCCGCCGGATAGGCCAGGCCTTCCTGCTCGCAGGTGGGCCCGACATCGTTGACCGTCGCCCGTTGCGCGTCCCGCGGCCAGCGGCCTTCGTCGAACGGCCGGCCGCGATGGAGGGTGCATTTGTTGTCCCAGACCACGAGGTCGTAAGGGCGCCAACGGTGGGCGTAGACGAACTGCCGCTGGGTGGCATGAGCCATCAGCGCCTCGAGAAGCTCTTCGGCCTCCGACCGGTCCATGCCGATGATGTCGCCGACATGGGCGGCGATGTAGAGAGACTTTCGGCCGCTCGCCCGATGGGTCCGGACCATTGCCTGGGGCACCGCCTGGAAGACGCGGAGCTCGGCCTCGGTCAGTTCGACTCCCATCCTCTTGCGCGAGGTGGCGATGGAGTGCATGGCGATCCGTCCCTCCACCTTCGCCTTCAACTCTTTATCGAGTGCATCCCAGGCGGCCCGCATATCGGCGAATTCCGTGAAGCCGCCGACCGGCGGAATGGCGGGCATGTAGAGCAGCGAGGCATCCGCGGGCGTGGTCAGGAACGAGCTGTCCGTGTGCCATAGGCGGTTGCCGCTCAGGATGTCCAGCTTCCGGTCGCCGGGCGCCATGACCCTGCCGTCCGGTCCCAGGTTGGAGACGTCCGAGATGTCCGGCGGAAGCCGATGTTCCACGTCTTCCCAATTCACATCGATGGTCTTGGCGACGGGCCCGAACCGCGCCGCGAATTTCGCATGATCGCCGTGGTCGAGGTGCTGGCCGGGAAAGACCAGCACGCTGTAGCGGTTATAGGCGTCCTCGATGAGCCGCCAGTCCGCATCGTCGAGCGGTTTGGACAGATCGACGTCGCCGATCTCGGCGGCGAATTCTCCGGTGATCGGCCAGAGCTCCGCAGATATGGTTCTCCCCCCTTTGACCCGCCTAGGCTAGCCGAACCGCCGGGAACGGACAACCGGGGCACGGCCGCAAAAAAACGGCCCTGCCGGGGTTTCTCCCGGCAAGACCGTCTCCAGGGGCGGGTCGTGAGTCCGGCGGCGGGGGCTGGGAG
>CAZUGT010000190.1:0-6089 GCA_964620095.1 uncultured Rhodospirillaceae bacterium
CGGCTGGCGAGCGTGTTCAACTGGAAGCCACAGAGCGATCTTGACCGGTCGCTGGCAGCCTATAAGGCGACCAGCCCCGAAATCCTGGCAACACTGAAGGAAATCGCGACGAAAGAGTAGGCCACACCAGCCCCGTTTAGCTCCGGGGGAAGTCCGGATAGAAATTCCCCCTCACCCAGCTACGGCCTCATCGCCGCAACACTCCTATGGCGGCTCAATCGAGTCCGGACCCTGGAGCCGGGCCCGGATGTCATCCGCCATCGCCTTGGCCGGCGTGCCATAGGAATAGTGGCGGACAAACTCGCCGGTGGGCGACATCAGGTACGTGATGGTGGAGTGATCCATCAGATAGAACCGGTCCTCCCTGGGCTTGGCCTGCTCCTCCGCCGAAATGTTCCTGGCGTAGAAAATCCGGAAGGCCTTCGCGACGCCGGCGATCTGTTCCGGCGTTCCCGTAAGGCCGGTGATCCTCCTGTCGAACAGTTCCATGTAGTCGCCGAGGGCTTCGGGATCGTCGCGCGCGGGATCGACGGTCACGAACACGGCGTTGAGGTCCTCGGCCTTGTCGCCCAGTTGGTCGAGGGCGAAGGCGATTTCATTCATCGTCGTCGGGCAGATATCCGGACAATGGGTGAAGCCGAAGAAGATCAGCGTGTGTTTGCCGAGATAATCCTTCTCGGTGACCACCTCGCCCCGGTGGTTGGTGAGGGTGAACGGACCGCCGATGGACGCGCCGGCGACCGTGCCCGTCGTGCCGATGACCCTGGTCTTGACGGCGGGCCCGGAGGCGGGATTCATCGAACCGGCGATGAGGAATCCGCCGAGACCGGCGGCGATGACCAGCGCCGCGACGGGCACGATCATCCTGGATGGGAAGTTCATTGGGGCTGTCCCCGCTCTGTGAGTTGAACCTGGTTGCGGTGGAGACGGTCGACTCAGGCAGGGGGAGCGCGGGATTGAAATGCGGGTACGAGGGCGCGGCCGGCCGCCGCCGTGGAGGCGGCCGAATTCGACGCGGCGACGAAGCCGGGTCCGGGTAGCGCCGAGGTGGCCGGCAGGCCGTACCCGCCGCCGGCGGCGCTCAGGACGCAGTGGCCGTTGCCCGCGGACGTCTCGTCTGCCGGTCCTTCGGGCGCAGTCCCGCCGAACGGATTATCGATGACCTCGAGGCCGAACGCCGTACAGATCACCAGGCCGCCGGCGAACGGCGAGCCGGGCTGCCCATCGTGTTTGATCTGCTGGGCCGCGGCCGCGAGCGGCATCATGGCCTGGAAAATCAGCGCCAACGCCGCCAGGGAGGCGGTAAATTCCCGGCCCGGACGGATGGCGCGCAGTCCCTTCATGGCGGCGATCTTAGCTTCCGAAAGGGCCCGCGCAAGCGGTGTCGGGCCGTGGTCACGGCGGTTTGAACGGCACTCGGAAAGCGAAAAATGTCTCGGAGAATTAATTCAACGGCGGTACCCTTCGGCCCTTGCGACGGGGAGGCGTGACTCGTGGATGACGGAGCACCGATCGACGGCGGTTCGCCGGTCGATGCCGGGAAATTACGCGCCGAGGTGAGCGGCAAATACCGTGCGGTCGCGCTGGCGCCCGGCGGCGACTACCATTTTCATACCGGGCGGCCGCTCGCTGCCAGGCTCGGCTACGACCGCGCGGCGGTCGGTGCGTTGCCCGATGCGGCGGTGGAGAGCTTCGCCGGGGTCGCCAACCCGTTCTCGCTGCGCCGGCTGGAAGCCGGTGAGAAGGTGGTCGATGCGGGCTCGGGCGCCGGTTTCGATTGCTTTGTCGCCGCCGGCCTTGTCGGCGAGGGCGGCGAAGTCGTCGGCATCGACATGACCGACGAGATGCTCGAAAAGTCCAACCGTACGGCCAAGGCCATGGGGCTCGGCCGCGTGTCGTTCAAAAAAGGGCTGCTGGAGGATATTCCCGTTGACGATGGTTGGGCCGACGTGGTGATCGGCAACGGCGCGTTCAACCTGTGCGCCGACAAGAAGGGCGTCTTCGCCGAAGTCCTGCGGATTCTGAAGCCAGGCGGCCACCTTCAATTCGCCGATATCGCCAACGGCAAGCCGGTGCCGGAGGCGGCGATCCGCGACATCGATTTATGGACGGCGTGAATTGCCGGCGGCCTGCCGTGTGCAGGGTGGCGGAAGATGCTGGAGGATGCCGGGTTCGAGAACGTCCAGGTAGGCCCGGCGGTCGATACCTTCGGTGGGGCGGGCGGCGAGAAAAACGCCCGCGCCTTCGACGTGTTCGGCTATCCGTTCCTGGCGCGGAAACCCGGCTGAGACCCCTTGGAACCGATATGACCGCCGCCAAGGTTCCGACCACCCTGTTCACCGGTTTTTTCGGCGTCGGCAAGACGACGGCGATCCGTCATCTGCTGTCGCGCAAGGACCCGGACGAGCGGTGGGCGGTCCTGGTCAACGAGTTCGGCGAGGTGCCCATCGATGGCGCGGCGTTTGAGCCCGATGAAGCCGAAGCCGAGGGCGTGGTGATCCGCGAAATCGCCGGCGGGTGCATGTGCTGCACCATGAACCTGCCGATGAAGGTGGCGATTGCCGATGTGCTCCGCCGGGCAAGGCCCGAGCGGTTGATCATCGAGCCCACGGGCATCGGACACCCGGCGGGCATTCTGGATGAGCTTCGCGGCGACGATCTCCGTGACGCGGTCGACGTGGGCGCGGTCATCTGCCTGGTCGATCCCAGGGTCGCCCAGGACCCCAGGCTGCGGGAGGCGGCCCTGTTTCGCGATCAGGTGCATTTGGCGGACGTGCTGGTGGCCAACAAGGCCGATCTCGCGGCCGCCGGCGACTTGAAGGCCTTCGACGCATGGGCGCGGGACCTGTTTCCGCCCAAGGCGGTGATCGAAACCACGAGCCGGGGCGTTCTCGACCCGGCGCTGCTCGACCTCGCCGGCGATGCCGCGCGGGCGCCGCTGTTCCCGCACCTCCATGATCATGGGCATGATCACGGGCCTGAACACGGGCATGATCATGGGCCTGATCACGGACATGACCACGGGCATGACCACCCGTCTCCCGATTCGCCGGACACCGGGCAACTTTCACCCGGGAAGCCCATCCGGCGGCGGAACGCCGGCGAAGGGTTCGATGCCTGCGGCTGGATCTTCGATGCCCGCGATGTGTTTCGCCGGGACGATCTCGTCGACCTGCTGGGCCCTCCCGGCCCGGTCAAGAGCCTCCAGCGCCTCAAGGGGGTATTTCGGACGCCGGACGGGTGGCTGCTGATAGACCGGGTGCGGAATGAAATGACGGTGACGCCCATCGCCTATCGGCGGGACAGCCGGGTCGAGGTGATCGCCGAAGGCGGGATTACGGACTGGACCGGCCTCGAAGGGGCGCTCCTGGACCTGATCGAGCCCGGCTGACGGCGCGCCGATCTTCGACAAGGCCGATCCGAGAGGGTTGAGGCCGGGTGAGTAAGGCGGCGGCCGGAGAACAAATTGCGTCCGGGATATCCAGGATATAAGAATTTCACCACGGAGACACAGAGTTCACTGAGGAGGAACGGTTAACTCCTCCTATCTCACTGTCTCACCGTCTCTGTGGTTCGAGAAGCCGTCATGCCCGTGCTCGACACGGGCATCCACGCCTTGGCCTGCGCAACACGTGGATGGCCGGGTCTGGCGCCCGGCCATGACGATCTTCATTTGGCGCTAGGTTGGGACTGGCGAAGAGCGGCCGATCGCACATATGGATAAGGGAGCATCCTCCGCGGGCTTCGCCGCGGGGGTTTCCGCGCGCCAAAAAGTACCGAATTGGAATTTAACCAGGCCATCAAATGTCTATAAATGCCCATAAATGCCTATTGCAGCGCGCGCAATCGGGCCGGATTCGAAAATTCCGTTGGAAATATATTCCAAGCCCGCTTCGGGGCAATGTTCGGAGCCGGCTAGCTCTGCGTCCCCCCGGCGTCCCGCTTGTAGTTGGTATCGATGTACCAGCTCATGTACTCGAGCATGGTCATGGGCTCGAACCGGGCCGGGTTGTCGTCCGAAATGCAGGTGTCCAGCGGATCGGCCACGGTCTCCGGGTTGGGATTGAAGAACAGGGCCATGGAATAGCGGTCCTTCCGGGGCGGCACCACGCGGTGCGGCGTCGGCATGAACCGGCCGTTGGTCCAGCGGTTGAGGAACTCGCCCGTATTGACGATGATCGAATCCTTGATCGGCTTGGCGACCATCCACTCCTTTTCGGGGGTCAGGATTTCGAGCCCCGGCACCTCCGAGATCGGCAGCAGGGTCATGAAGCTGTGATCGCAGTGGGGCGCGATGCCGAACTGGTTCTCCTTGGCCTTGGCCGGCGGATAGTGGGCGTTGCGCGTCCACCAGGTGGGCTCGGTGAAATACGGATCGAAGAAATCGGCGGGCTTGTCGAGGGCCAGCGCATACAGCGGCAGCATGGCGTAGCCCAGTTTGCTCATCTCGTTCTGGTAGTCGACCATGGCGGTCTTGAACCGGGGCAGGCTCTCCGGCCACGGGTTGGGGCCGCAGAACCGGTAACCGGCCTGGATGTGGGGATGGTCCGGCGCCCGTTCGCGGGCCAGCGTGATGGTCTCGTTCAGGTCCTTCTCGGTGTTCTCGTTGATCACCGAGGTGACATAGACCGTCGATTCCGGCGGAATGTAGCCGACCGAGTTCTCATTGATCTTGAGCTTGAGCTTCTCCTCCATGGGCAGCCGGCAGAACTCCTCCAGCGCCGCATAGGCCGCGTCGACGGGTCCCCGGTCGATGCCGTGATTGACCACATAGTAGAAGCCGATGTTCTCCTGGATGTAGCGGAGCTGCGCCGCCAGCTCGTCGCGGGCCGCCGTATCGCCGGCGAGAAACGGCGCGAGATCGAGGGTCGGGATGTCGTGAAACCTGCCGTCGTCGCCCATCACGGTTTCCAGGGCGACGGGCGGCGTGGTCCGGGCGGTCTCGAGAGATTGGGCGGCGGTGCTCATATCGGCCTCCTGGAACGAACCTGCGGTTCGCCGTCGATGCGGCATTGATTTGACGTCGATACAAGAATTACAGATATTGATTTGCTTAAAAAACAGTAATTTCTCGCAGGCGGCCGAAGAAGGAGCACCGGCGCCGCCGGTGAACAGCCGATGACCGAACCCCGGGAGATTCCGGTTCTCGATATCGCGCCGTTTCTCGCCGGCGATATGGAAGCAACCGGCGACTTGGCGAAGAACCTCCGTTGGATCCAGGAGGAGATCGGGTTCTATTACATCGTCGGCCATGGGGTGCCGGCGGATTTGATCGCCGCCGCGGTGGATCAGGTGCGCGACCTGCACGCCCTGCCGCAGGACGAGAAGCTGAAACTCAAGGTGGATGAGCGGACCACCGGTTACGTGCCCATCAAGTCGACCATCTACGTGACCACCGACGCGGGCGACAACACCAAGTATGATCTGAACGAGAACTACCGCATCGTCCGGGAACGGCCCGACGATCATCCGGGCATCCGCGCGGGGCGCCGGTTTACCGGGCCCAACAAGTGGCCGGCGCCGGACCTGCTTCCCGGCTTCAAGCCGACCATGCTGGCCTACTACCAGGCCATGGAAGACCTCGGCCGGTCGCTGCTGCCGCTTTATGCCCGGGCCCTGGGCCTGGCGCCGGACTATTTCGACGGGATGTTCACCGACCCTCATTGGCTCACCCGCAATGTCCGGTATCCGGCGGTCGAGGCGGAGGAGAACGAGTTCGGCATCTCTCCCCATACGGACCACGGATTCATTACGCTCCTGCCGATCCCCGAAATTCCGGGATTGGAGGTGAAGACCCGGGATGGCGACTGGATCACCGCCGGCTATGTGGACGGCGCGATGATCGTCAACAGCGGCGACTTCATGCAGAAATGGACCAACGGCCGATTCATCGCGACGCCGCACCGGGTGCTGGCGCCGCCGGTGGAGCGGCATATCTCGGCGTTCTTCTACAATCCCAACTGGGATGTGCGGTCCGAGCCGCTGCCCGGCTGCGCCGGGCCGGACAACCCGCCCCGCTACGAGGTGACGACCTTCTACGATCACCTCTGCAACTACGTCGACAGGAACTACAAGAAGTCGTCGGGCGG